>JAJRVU010000049.1 GCA_024277145.1 Planctomycetota bacterium | reverse complement strand
CCGACCTCGCGGCTGTGTATCTGCATGATTTCCTGATGAGAGGCAGGGGAAATTCCATCTGTCGGAAAGTGAAGAAATTTTATCAACAGCCCCCGAGTGTGTCACACACAATTCCCTCAACAGGGAACATCCGCAAAGCGGTACGGAACCCACAGCCGACTGGCTGTGAATGAACAGCTTCTAGTTTGCCACCTCTTTACTATCATTAAATCCCCAGCTAAGCCAAGACACGAATTGTTCAGCGAGAATATCAGCACTTTTAATTATTTGCTCAGCGTCTTGTTGTGAAACTGTCTCTCCGTGAATTGCTGCATTGCAGACAGCTGCAATATTCTCAATGAGACGCCGTTGTTCATTGGTAATCGAATGCTTGGCATGTAGTTGCTGGATAACCTGACGGAGAGGTTTATTTTTACCGATGTCGATATTGTATCCTTTGGCAAGATTCTTTATCAGGATTTCTATTTCCATTCGAAGACCAGCTAATGCAAGATTTGGGTCTTGTTTTGCAAGTGAGCGGTAGTGATTAAGCTGGACACCACTTGGGGATGGCTGTAGACCTAGTTTCAGCATCCGTGCATTGGCTTCCGTAATTGGTATTGACGGAAAATTCACTTGTTTATCTGGGAGAGGGAATTCACGAACTATATCTGATAGTTTTTGAGTTTCTTGAATAGTTTCTTGAAGGTTGATTTTTATACCACCAGGAAGGTCCGCATTTTTGAGACGGTTGATAATATTGACAAGATGTTTGCGAAAAATGCAAACTATTAAGGTTACAACTAATGGCCACACGAGTACTTTAATATATTCAAGGACAAGTTCAGCTATTTGTGTTTTTTCGGTAAAAGACATTGAAGATTATTTTTTCTGAAATAGTATATTCATTTTAAAACATGCTTTCTTTCAAACACGTTAGAATGGTTAGTTCACGGATGTTTTTACACAGAAGAAGTATGAAAGTATAGAAAAAGAACCTCCGAGAATCAAGAATTCAGTTGAGATATTTCAGCACTACCTAAAGAAAGCGATCATCAATTCATCCTCTTTTACCAATTCCGGTTGTCTCTCCTTGAATTGTCCATCAGCCATTTCGGAGTTCCAAGCTAATTTTACACAACAACGTTTTGCCAATTCCAACACAGCCTGTTTTGCACCGGTTTCGCCTTCACGATCAAGGTCGAACATGACAGAAATATGTCCACCGGGGATATTGTTTGCTAGTTCAGCCAGTTTGTCTGCCTGCGTTTCCGTAATCAAATTGCTACAAACTGCCAATGCAGGAATGCCGAGTGAATGAAGATTAATGACATCATTCGGACCTTCGACGAGAATGATTCCCGTTTTCTGAATTTGTTTTGGAGTAGAGAGTTCATGAAATTGCGGTTCACCGAACAGTTCTTGTCCCCGATGAAAACCTTTCACAAATTTGAACTTGCGGGGTTCTTTGGAACTATCGCCAGAACGTTGCCATTTTTTGTGTTGCTCTTCATAATTCAAATTTCGACCAAACCACGTCAGGATATTTCCGTCCACATCGGGGTAACCATAAACAAAGTGCCCACGTAACAAACTTCCTGCGTTATTCGGAAGGTATCCACAACGGAATTTTTCCATCATCTCGGGTGTCATGAAAGGACGTTGCCTTACATATGATGCTGCTTTTGGAGACATTTCCTCCACATTGATCATGAATCGATCATCGAGATTGACCAGTTCTCTTGCCCGTTCATTTTCAGAATCTTTCAGAGGAATATTAATAAGAGGGGATTCATCTGGTTCTTCTTTCGACAACTGTTTTGTTGATTGCTTTTCCGATGTTAGTTCTGGTGGGTTTCCTTCAACGAGTGCTTGTAAATCCTGGGCGATTTCTTTGAACTCCGATCCCTTTAATCTACCATCAGTCGGCTCCCGGTCATGTTTCATCAGGTACATTAAATTGAGCAGATTTCCCCGAACCGTACAGCCATACTGAAAGCAACGAAAGAGTGCCCCTTCCAGATTTACTTTAATTGAGATCGCTCGGTCACCGGTTTCCTGTTCTTTCCCACAATTGAAAATACACGCCATCCGAGTTTCATTCCGAACTTTGTGCAGCTCCGGCAATTGGACATTATAGAAATTGGCAATCTGTTCCACAGCATCACCCCCAGCAGTCATTTCCCGTTGCAGGGAATCGACATCGATGTAGCGACGTTTTTGTGATGTACTATTTTTGGAAGCCATGCAAGTGGAAATGTAAGCAGTTAAAAGGAAAAGAAGTTACACTCCTCGCCAACGTATGGCAACAAGATTAAAACCAAAAACAGGTTGGCAAAAAACTTCTCGTGATGATGACATCATGATTGCTTTGACACGTTGCCCATTAACTGCAGAAGAACTTTTGAAACTGAGTCAAACATGGTCACAGCCTTTCACCAGTTTAAGGCGGGTCCAGGAACGAATGAAAGACCTGACCACCGCTGGCCAGTTGCATTCGTGGCGCTATGCCACGACTGGACAGGGTGGTGCCCGACTCTATTACAAACTGACATTGGAGGGTTTTCGCACCGTCATGCAGGATGACGAAATTGAGCCACCAACCAAACGTTTTTTTCAGGAACTCAAGCCCGGTCGACATCGGCATCAACAGGCATTGTCTCAATTCATCATGCAAACCTATATAGCTGCCAATCATTGTGGAATTGAGGTCATTGATTTCCATCCTGAAAACACCTACCGTATCGAATGTGGAGAACGCCCTCTTTTTCCTGATGCAAGATTTACCCTTGCTCTGCCAAACGGAAACCGATTCACTTATTGTATAGAGTTGGATAACAGTACCGAACGAATCTTTTCCTACAAGGAAAACGACAGTATCACCAGTAAAATGCAGCGATATCTGATTGATATGGTGGGGACACCTGATTACCGAGTTCTGTTTGTGGTCACAGGAGCCAAGGAACGGAAACGAAACATAGTGGAGGCAGCCAGGCAACTGACCGGGCAAAAAGATTTTGTTCCATTTTATGTTGTCTCACTCGATGATTATTTGTCCGGACAGGATTCGTTATTTGCATCTATTTTTCAGTCTCCACAAGATGAAAGAATTCCGCTTTTGCGTTCCCAAACACGGCAGTTTCAGGTTCATCGAAGAGTTCTGGAAACTCCCGCTCTGGTGTGATAATGTTCCGCACCTGTTGGCAGGCTTGCTGCTCCGACGGTGCCGAGTTTTTTCAAAATCATTTTTGGAAATATCTCACCACTCCATTTCCGACT
>JAJRVU010000048.1 GCA_024277145.1 Planctomycetota bacterium | reverse complement strand
CGAGATACTTTTTAAGGATTTCAAGGGCTTGCTCAGGAGTCGAATGATCCGGAAAAGTTGGCCCGGAAGCAATGATATCGAGTGGATCGCCTATGACATCTGAAATTATCAGGGAAATGACCCGACCCGCTTTTGTTGCTTCTGCAAGTCGTCCACCTTTCACTCGGGAAATCTGTTTCCTGACCGTGTTGAGTTCTTGAATATTTGCGCCTGCTTGAGAAAGCTTTTGAGTAATAATTTGTTTATCGTCAAGTGAAATGCCTTTTACAGGAGCGGGGAGCAGGGCACTTCCTCCTCCTGAGAGCAGAACGATGCAAAGGTCATTCTCTTTGAGTGAATGGATCATTTTGAGAATCTGATTTGTTCCCTCAACCCCTTCAAGAGTTGGCTCATTGATCCCAGCAGGACGGGCAGCATGAAGTTGGATTTTTTTTAAGATTCGTACACAATCATCAGGAACATTGACCCATCCTGAAAGAATTCCCCAGCCAAAAAACTGACCAAGAATTTCTTCTAAAGCAGCAGCCATCCCCGCACCTGCTTTGCCTGCACCAACAACAACAACGCGGTTAATTTCTGAAGCTTTGATCTGCTGGCCAGCAATGTTCAAAATACCATTTTCAGATTGAATACAATTTTGAACTAATTGTTCAGAGGCAACAGCTTCCACCCCCGCAAGCCAGATTTCTTCAGCCTTGTTTTTCATTTTATTTTAAAGCGATAGAGATTATAAAAAGCGAATTTGAATTATCTATTACAGGTTACCATGAGCGCAGAGAATTGGGTACAAGGGAGAGGATTTATTGGAATGAAATAGAGTAAATTTATTTATTGAGGGGCTGCTGTATCTGCAGATTGAGCCTGTTTCGTCTCATCAGGTTTATTATTCTTCAACTTTTCCTTGATTTGTTTTTCTAATTCTTCCCGTTCTTTATCAGAAAGATTGTCGATCTCTTTTTCATAATCTGACCAGATTGGTTTGTTCTTATCCGGATCGATTTCGACGATTTTCCAAATAGAATCCGAAACTTTTCTGAGGGTCATCGAAGGCTTGATGACAAAACCTTCCCCATTGATAAGTATTTGAGAGGTTGCAACTTGATCGTTTTCGCTCAATTTAACAAATTGAACGCGATACATGGCATTGGGAAGGGGAACGAGCTTCTCTTTTTTGTCTTCGTTCTTAAGAAAATGTAATTTTAGATCTTCATCAAGGGTAGAAAGAAAAAGATCTCGATCACCGGCGATCAGCGCTTCAGCAAATTGGTCGACAGTGACACGGACTTCACCCTGTTTGTTCCACTCGCTAATCCCTTTTCCAATAAGGAATATTCCTGTAGCCACAAAAGCAAAGATAAACAGCTTTTGAAACACGGGTAATCCCTTATCTTGTGAAAGGATGAATATAGAATTCTGTTTAATATTCCGATTTATGCGCTAGGACGCAGATGGATACTAGCTGAAATAATATCATAAAGATCAGCAGAAACTTTCACTTCATCCTCTCGGAAATCGGAAAGCCAGGTACGATCATTAACAACTGCTTCAGAAATCGCCTGCAGGATTTCTCCTAGAGGGATACTGACTTGTGGCTGAGTGATCTCAGAGAATTCGTTGTCGCCTGTAAATAATTTTAATCGCGATCGCATTCGCATGTTCCTCCGTGAAGTGGCGATCCTGTTGAATTCTGGTAACCAATTCGAATTGCGCGATGCAATAAACAGATCAACCAGATTGTCTTCCTATTGACTTATCATCTATATCGGCAGTCACTTTGTGAGACATTAACAAAAAGTACCAATTAGGCAGGCCAGCCGGATATGAGAAGCTGGAATAGATAAGATAGCCGTAAATCATTGTGTTTGAATAACTTACGATGCGAAGTGTTTTGAGCGTTTTTGTACCATATGAGGGTTATTCCTCTCATTAGCACAAAATACCGATGCAAAAATTACAATTGTGATCGCGTTTTCACAGTACCTGTTTTGGTTACAATTCTGCCTGCTTGACCATTGCTTTGTGTATCAGCTTGAGAGAGAGAAAAATGAACGGAACGCAGAGAATCGCAAACTCGTAGGGTGAAGGAGGAGTATTCATTTTCACATGAATAAAAAGGATGGCAAGAATAACACCAAAGTAAGCTATAAATAAAAGACCAAATAATGCTTGTAATTTGAACGAAGCCCAACTGCTTATGATCGATCCTTTTTTCACAAATAAGGATGAAAAAAAAGTGGTTGTAAGCAGGACCAGATAAAACGAGATAATCAGGAGAACTTTTTGCAGCAATGAAGTGTCATTATTAATGTCATGAAGAAGTTCAGGAATTCCTTCAGGATAAATAAGGTACCCTACCAGGAAAAGCACAATAGACGGAATCAGGAAAGCAAATCCCCCTCGAAATTTGTTCCATGTTTTCTGCTTCAATGTCATGGGAAGCATGTAGATTCCGGGATAAGTGTTTTTTAACATCTCTTCCGAATAAAGGCGTTGCATATTAATAATGGGCTCTATCAGAAAAGCAATTAGCATGGAAACCTGCATAAATATCCCCTGGCTCATTTTCCATTCCTTAAAAGAGAACGGAGTTCCGTACTTAATCCTGCTGAAGTATCCAAGTAGGAATGATGTCGTTCCTACCAGTATGAAGATGAAAACGAAAATCAGAAACCTCTTTTTGATCGCTTTTCTTCCACCCATCGTGAAATTAAAATGATTCCAGCCGAGGGCATTGTCCCAGGAACGTTCTGAAGGTCTTGTGGATATCTGTTTCCCTTTTTTACTCTTTCGAAGTTTCTTGAATGGCCTCGATTTTTCAATGCTGACTGATTCTTTTGACTCATTCAATATAATGAGATTTTCAAAAACCAGCCAGGAAAAAAAAATGAAGATTCCTCCTGCAATCAGGTGAATATAAAATTGAACACCAATAAGAGGGCCCTGAAAACCCGTCATCATGATGATACCAAGACGATTAAGTGGATTGAAGACTGCCAGATATTCACCGATTCGAGAAATAAATGGATAAGAAAATGCCCCGATTAAGGAGAGTATTCCGGGTATAATCCCGAGGAGAACTAAAATTGTGAAGGTTGTACTTTTTGCTGATTTGTTATCTTCGCTGACAACGGAACAGAGAAGCCCGAAATTGGCCACAAAAAACAGAAACGAAATCAAAGTGCAATACGCAGCAATGATCTGATTCAATGTCACACCTCCCAAAGTGATGGCAAGAAGCGTAAACGGAATCTGAATAATAATAAGTAGCAGGGCGTTGATCTGCCGGGGAATCGATTTCCCTAACAGAATTCCAAGTGGATTAATTCCCGTCATCAGGAGAAGCCCGAGCATTTTGTGCTCTTTTTCTTCTGTTATGACAGTTGCGTAATCGTTCAGGCTTAAAATGCCTATGTAAAATAGATTTGAGAAAATGATGGCATAGAAAAGGTATAATCCCTGTCCACTGTTCATCGGCACTTCATATTGCATGAAATAGATCACAGCAATTGTGATGACTAAAGCGACTCCACGGGAAATTGCACCAGGGATGGATCGAAAATCATAGGTGAGAACGCGGCTCATCAAGGCAAAGGTGCGTTGCGACATGTTCCAGTTTCCAATCAGCCTCTGTTTTGTAATTCAATTTATCAAGAACTCAAACGTTGAAATGATTGCCGGAGTCAATCCAGCCCCCTCCCAGAACGCGGTCGCCATTATAAAGGACGACAGCCTGACCAGGGGCAACGCCATTCTGAGGTGTTTCAAAAGTGACTTTCATTTCATCATTATCCATCAGTTCGATTTGTGCAGGGGAAGCAGTATGCCGATAACGGATTTTTGTATCTGCATTAAAACAGGTTTTATCCGGCTTCACCAGAAAATTCAGTCGATTTGCCAAAAGTTGACCACAGGCAAGATCATCCTTGAGTCCGATCACAACGCGGCGATTATCAGGATTGATTTCGACGACATACCGAGGTTCACCAAATGCAATTCCCAAACCCCGTCTTTGTCCAATGGTGAATTTTTCATAACCATTATGATGTCCCAGAACTGCGCCTGCTGTATCAACCAGTTCCCCTGCAGTCTCCTGTTCCCCTCGATAGCGTTTAAGGAATCCGACATAATCATTGTCAGGAATAAAGCAAATTTCCTGGCTATCCGGTTTGTCAGCAACACGGAGCCCGGTTTTTCTTGCCAGTTCGCGAATTTCAGATTTCTGATAGGAACCAACAGGAAAAAGAATGTTTTTCAGAAGGTCAGGATCAATTCCGAACAGAACGTAGGATTGATCTTTTCCAGGATCAACACCACGAAAAAGCCCCAGCTCGTTTTCACCCTGTTGCTTTTCAGCTGAATAATTGTCACCGAGTTGATTAATAGTGTCAATTGGTTTGATTTGAGCATAATGCCCGGTTGCAATTTTTTCTGCGCCAACCTGTTGAGCAAAATCCCAGAGCTTTCCAAACTTCAACCAGTTATTACACATGACGCAAGGGTTCGGAGTTCGACCAGCAATATACTCATCCGCAAAATAATCTTTGATGCGGTCAAAACCTTTTTCAAAATTGATTGCATGGAAGGGAATATCAAGCCGATCAGCAACACGCCGGGCATCCGCTGCATCGGAAGCACTGCAGCAGCCTTGCTTATGGCTCGCGGTATTAATAACTGGAAGAACAGAACCGGATTCGACCGCGCACGTTTCTTCTTCAGTCTCACCAGATCGCATAAATAGCCCGACGACTTCATAACCTTGTTCCAGAAGGATTTGAGCAGCAGCAGAACTGTCAACACCACCACTCATCGCAAGGACAACGCGCGTTGTCATGAAATTTCTCTTCAATCTAACTACAATGGAGACCAGTAAGCAGGGAACAACCCATGCACACTGTTCCCAGAAAACGTGTGAAAATACTTCCTGTAAACTATTTGTACTTGTCCTAAAACTCGGTTGTGCTTGTTATAAACTATGGAAAACAAGTCGAAGGGTTCCGCATCAGAGAGTTTAGGACCGTTCAGTATAGTATAGGCAGCGAGAGTGAAGATTTATAGCGAATAAGTTCCGGGTTTAAAAAGAAATGACCTGCTGAACCACTTGAAGGAAGCCTGTAGAGACTGAATGAAGAGATTTCATTTCTATTTCAGGTTCACGGGAGTGAGGTGGTTGATCTGGATGAGATCACTTTGAAGGTCGGATCGATGTGAACGATGTCCCTGAACTCCTACCGCGTGACCAACATGTTGTTCCAGATTCAAACCGTTATTACTTTGAATGTAAGAGAGAATATTTCCCTTTTGGTTCGTAAGAACATACCGAGGGGAACCTTGTCTCCAGGCGGGTGTTCGTTGAACAATGCCTGCTCCGTCAAGGAGAGCATGAGGAGATTTTCCAGATGGAGAAGCTGCATTGTGTTGCGTTGTTTGCGGTTGCTGAAATGTTGGTGGTTGCTGCATTACCCCTGTTTGTTGCACAGGTTGAGAATTTTGTGGAAAAGTATTTGGCTGATTTGGATTTTGTCCCTGTTGAAAAACCGGTTGTCCGAATGCAGGATGATTGGATTGCGGCCTTTGTCCGGGATAGTTTCTTTGTTGATTTGGGAATTGCTGATTAGAAAACTGCTGGCTGGAAAACTGTTGAGGGTGATAACCTGTCCGGTATCCTTGATTGGAAAATAATCTTCTTCTTGGCGGAATCAAACCGAGTCTTCCTAACAAACCGGGGGCTCGATTTTCCTGCATCCGAACTCCAACCATATGTCGAGCAGGTTGTTGAACCGGCTGTTGAGTTCTTCCCTGAACAGGCTGAGGACTATACTGAGGATGTGCTACTGGTTGATTTGGAAAACCATTTTGAGGATTAGTAAACTGTTGAGGGGTGGCAAACTGTCGCGGATTCCTCACATTGCTTGAGCTGATTTGTGTTGCAGGAAGGTTACTTGTTGACTGATTATTCGTAATGGATTCTGATTGCACAATTCCTTCGGTAGGAAATTGTTCATTGGAAGACATTTGCGGAACTGCAGGTTTTTGCACCAAGGAATTTGGTACTGAAGGAGCTTGAAGTACCGGACCATTTAATGGATTCGGATAAGCTGGGGTGGAAGATTGTTCTTCCTGGATTTCATCATTCTCTACAGGAACCTCTAATTCCGGCTCCGGCACAATGTTCGTTTCAGGACCAGCTTCTGTTTCAAAACTACCTTCCATTTCGGGAGAGGGGACAGGAACACCGGAAATCGTGGAACCATTGAATTGCTTATTTTGAAGATCAAGCAAACGTGCTTCCTTGAGGGTGGTTTCCCGTGTGATTTGTAGAAAATCATCGTACTGAGCTTTGATTTTTCCATATCGATCTAACGCATCAAAACGCAATTTTAATTTGTTTGAGAATGCAATCGATTGAGAAGCTTTACGAAGCTGCTGGTAGTCTTGAGAGAGTTTTTGGAAATCCCATTCAGCTGTCTCTTTTCGGATGATGTTACGAAAATCGGAATCGAGTTTATTCATATGAGCTAATTGTTCTGCCAACAGTTTTTTATCCGGGCTATTCTGATTAACCCCTTTTGTATTTGAATCAATATGTTTTTTGTCTTGTTTGAATGTGAGGTCTTCTTCATACCGTTTGCGCATTTTTTCAGATTCTTTGAGTCCTACAGGAATTTCATACGGATTGTTTTCCCTGTTTTTACGCGCTATGTTATTTTCAGGTGCAACAGCACGACCGGAAATCCATCGCCACTCACCACGTGGAGGAGCAATTTTATAATATTTAATTTTCTTGGTGGATGATTGAAGCAGTTTTTCTCCCAGGATATGGACCCGGTCACCTGTTGATAGAGTTCGCTGCCAGACATCTTTTGTATCACCAAAAACAGTTCCAACATTAACTGTAACACGATTTGCAGTGATTTCTCCAATGTTCTGTTTGACCATTTGAACATATTTCGCATTCACCCAACTGAAACTGTTTCGAGGTGGGGCAATCATGTACCATCCGCCCGGATCATGCCGATAGACGGTCACTCGGGTTCCCTGTTTCAATTGCATTGTCGGGTAATATCTTTTTCCGGGACCACTTCTCACATAAGCGCCGTTTTGTTCAACAACTGCTTCGTACGGACCTTTTTGTTTTTGGGCGTGAACTATTGAAGAAGATTTTAAATTCAAACAGATGATGAGTAAAATAATCAATATTTTGAATCGCATGGGAAACCTCTGGTACCTTGAACGGATATCCGAACGGAATTTTGTTTTCAGGTGAGTTTATTTTTGGGAATTGAAAATAGGGACTGATATTATTTAGGTGATTTAGTGATGATTTCTGTCACTTTTTCTGGAATTTGGATAGGAACAGATTGAGATTTCAACCTGTTACCAGAAAAGGTGTGGCAGGAATGCGGAGTCATATTAAAAATGGCGATTCAAGGCAATAGAAGATTATTATTCCCTGCCTGATTCCAGAGGTTCAGACGGATTCTCAGCGATTGGTGAATAAACCATTTGTCATAACATTATAGCATTAAAGGGTTAAGGCTATTTCTGGTTTCGGATCGCCCAGAGAGTTTTGAAGGTCCGCAAGTAAATTGTTCCATTGGAAATGACAGGTGTGGAAGACATGGACTCACCCGTTTCATTCTTGGAAACAAGTTTAAATTCTTTACCTGCTTTGATAACAGAAATTCGTCCATCCCGAGCCGTCAGGTAGAGGTGACCATTTGCATAAACAGGAGACGCACGATGCCTCATACGGTGGGTCATTTTTTTGTAATATTCTTCTCCGGTTTTTGCATTTAAGCAAATCAGGTTTCCATTTTCTCTGCAAAGATAAACCAGACCATCTTTAATCAGTGGACAAGGAACATCCGGGGTGTTGTGATCTCGTTTCCAGAATTGTGCAGAAGCCTTTCCTGTGACGTCACCTTTCACATCAGGTTTTAAACCAAACGTAGGACCATTTTTTGCAGAAGGAATGACAATAAGTCCTTCTGATGCTGTTGGTGATGAAACAAGCCTGAGTGTTGGATTGTATTTGCCTTTCGGATTGAGATTGCCGATTCTCCAGATTTCATGACCATCTTCCAGATCATGTCCGACAGAATAATCTGCGCCATGGCTGATAAGAAAGCTGATCTTTCCATCATCATAAACCGTCGGGGACGCATAAGAATGTTCACATTCAGAATGGGCATCACTGGGACGTTTTTGTCTCCAGATTTCATTTCCCGTTGCTGGATCAATCGCTGCAACGAGCGCTTCCCGTGTTTTTGCGTTTCCATCACCATGAATCAATTGAAGGTAGATCCGGTTTTTATATAAGATCGGCGTGGATGTCATGCCGAATGCAATATCACATTTACCATAACGTTCTTGTAAATCGAGTTTCCAGATCTCTTTTCCATTCATGTCAAAACAGGCCATCGCACCGTTAGCCATCGTCGTCCAGACATATTTTCCATCCGTAAAAGGAGAAGGGGAAGCAGAGTTTCCTTCATCCCCCCGGACATTTTTGTTTCCGGAGCTAATTGTTTTTCTCCAGAGTTCATTCCCGTCCGTTGCAATACAAAGAAGTAACAGGTCACTTCCGTCCGTTGATGTCAAGAATATTTGGTTATCCCACACAACAGGAGTAGCTCCTGCTGAGCCGGGGAGTGCCAGTTTCCATGCAACATTCTCTGTTTTGCTCCATTGTGTCGGAACATCTTTTTCATCAGAAATATTGTTATGATGCAGTCCTCTCCATTGAGGCCAGTTATCTGCATGAAGCTGGCTTGTGAAAAACAATATTCCGGAAAATATCATACAGAAAGATCGAATCAATGGGCTGGTCATAAATTATCCTTGAATGTTTTTCCACAGGGGGAAAATCAATTTGTATTGTTATCAGTATTGTTATAAAGGGACATATAAAAATATGTTTATCCAGTCTTGCATGTTGTCCGGGAAAGGTCAATGAAATCCGTGCCAGATATCGATTTCCACAGGAAAATGTACAGGGCTTTCTTTTCTCTTAATTTTCTGGCATGCTAAAGATTATTTGTATATGATTTCTTGGATCAATCAACTGATAATTTTAAGACAATACTGAGGCAAAACTGATCTGTTAAGGATAACCAGAGACAATGTTACACGGCACGTTTGTATTTATGAAGCAAGCTCTCAGGCAGGATACAAGGTTCTATTCACCTTCGCTCATGCGGCTGGGAATCCTGTTTATCACAATTACGAGTCTCACATCTTCATGGTCAGGTTCCTTATCTAGCAGTGGAGTTGGCCTTACACTGCTTATAACATTGACAACATGGAATCTCTTCATCATTGGCTTATTGAGCATTCCCTATTTTTCTTCTGTGATCACGGAAGAAAAAGAAGCCCAGACAATTGGGCTGTTAAGGATGACCGGAATTCGTCCCATTTCCATTTTGCTTGGAAAATCCATTCCCCGTCAACTCAATGCGATTTTACTTCTCACCATCCAATTCCCATTTACGTTATTGGCCATTACGCTTGGCGGAGTTCTGACTCGCCAGGTCATTGCAGTTTATTGTTCGGTTCTTTCTTTTTTATTCATGATTGCAAATATTTGTCTTTTCAGTTCCGTCTTCTGTAACCGATCCCGGAGTGCCAGCTGGTTATCATTTGGAATCATTATTACGGTTCCCATAGTAGCCACTGTTTTATCAGCCATCAATGGAGCCACATCATTTATGATGTATCGTGACATCGCAGCGTATCTTTGGGGAATTATCCCTGCATATCGGATTTATGAAATCTTGTCGACAGGATTTTCTGAATCCGTGATTGGATATCAATTTTATACGAATATGGGAATTGGTCTGTTCTTCTTTATTCTTTCATGGATGACTTTCAATCTGTTTGTGAAATCTGAATTTTCCGGCTTAGCACCTGTAAGGGGGCTGAAGAAAAAGAAGAGCTTGGTCTTTGAAGCAGACGGTTCTGTTTCTAACAGGAAGGTAAGCCGGGTTTGGGATAATGCAATTCGCTGGAAAGAATTCTATTTTGCAGCAGGGGGATATAAATACTATAAATGGAAGTTCATTTTATACCCGACGATATCTGTCGTATTTATGGTGTTATTTAATTTTGGCGGGTCAGCGAATTTTAATGATCTCGCTGTATTATTTGGAGGAACTCTCCAGGTCACAATGTTCATTGCCATTTTACTGGAAATCGCAATCTCCGTTGCAAAGTTATTCAGGGATGAAATTAACTGGAAAACTTACACAGATATCTACATGCTTCCGTTTTCCATAGAGGAGATCGCAATCAAAAAAATGACGGGAGCTTTACTCGGCTTGTTCCCTGCTGTTTTTTACTTGGTTTTAGGAATGCTGATTAATTCCATGTTCAATGACGATATTGTTTTTCTGGAAATCCTGAAAGCATTATTTGGTTCGATAATTCCATTAATGATGATTTCAGTCTACTTTGTTTTTCTTGCAATCATTTTCTTTCTCTCTCTCAGGATCAAAAGGGGAGCTGTTCCTTTAGCCATTGCTGTAATGTGTGTTTTATATCCGTCCCTGTTGTTATTCAGTTCGATACTTATCGTTGGCGGGGGAAGCGAAAACGGAATGATGTTTTTTTTACTCCTGATTAATTTCGGTTTGATCACTTTCTTAATCATACTCAGCCGGAGACGGTTGGTGACCCTCGCTTCCGATGAATAATTTAACATCGAATTCACAGTAGTAGACATAAAGAAAAAAATAGAGTCTTCTTGCAGACCAGAAATAAATAAAGACTTTCTGTAGGTCAGGCTGTAGCCTGACGAACGGTTAGAGATAAAATGTAAAGGAATCACAGATTCACAAATGGTCACAGACTTTTTAAAAAGAAAATAGAAGTGTTTTTATTTTCACAAAGAATAATTTATTTGAAGTGTCTTCTTAGGTCTTTTTTTCTTTGTGCCTTCGTGACTTCGTGTTAAATAATTATTTTCAATACTTGTTATGGTGACAATTATTGATTACGGTCTCCGCGGCTTATACGATGTGTGAGACTTTAACTGTTCATCACTTTGCAGAGAATGCTCGCTCAAAATCTGCACCTGTTGGATTCTGGAAAACACGCAACCCAAATTCCGGGATCACAGCCAGGAGGTGATCCATGATGTCTGCTTGGATTTCTTCATAATTCACCCAGTTTTTATCCTTGCTGAAAATATAGATTTCCATTGGAATTCCTTCAGCAGTTGATTGCAGGTACCGAACAAGAAAGGTCATTTCTGGATGTATCTGGGAATTATGTGAGAGGTAAGATTTCACATAATTACGGAACAGTCCGAGGTTGGTCATTCGACGACCATTAATCGGCTCATCTTCATTCACTTGATGAATTTCATTGTATTGTTCAATGTCGTTTGATCTTTTTTCAACGTAACTTTCCAGAAATTCGATCTTGCTATATCGTTTCAACAAATCATTGGTGAGAAACCGGACGGTATTCATGTCGAGACTGATCGACCGTTTAATACGCCTCCCCTGAGATTCCTGCATCCCTCGCCAGTTTTTAAATGAACCGGATATGAGAGCATAGGTGGGAAGGGTGGTGATCGTTTTGTCCCAGTTCTGAACCTTCAAAGTGGTGAGGGTAATATCAATAATATCTCCATCCGCACCATACTGGGGTACTTCAATCCAGTCTCCCATATGAACCAGATCATTCAGGATAATCTGGATACTGGCGACAAATCCCAGGATGGTATCTTTAAAAACCAATAAGAGAACTGCAGTGACCGCACCAATTCCTGCAACCAGTCCCCACGGTTCTTTATCAAGAATTACGGAAAGCCAGAAAATTCCTGCAATGATGTAGATCAGGATTTTTGCACCTTGAACAAATCCATTGATCGGATTAGTTCGTGCATATTCGTAGTAACCGTAAATTTCGTTTAATGCATTGAGAAAACTATTGACTGATCGGACAGCAACTAAAATTAAATAGCACAATGCCAGTCTTTCAACAAAAGTTTCGAACTCCAAGGGGAAAAATTCTGCAGAATAATAAATCACCGTTGCGGGGACCACATGGGCCACTTTTGCAAAAAACTTCTGGTCGATCAGGGCATCATCCCATTTGTTTTTTGTTTTCCTGACAATTTTATGAATCAATTCAACAAAGGTGTACCTCACAAACAGGTAGGTAATAAATGCAATGCCAATACTGCAAACGGAGACAATTCCAACTCCAGTATAAAAACTGATGGTATCCCCAAAATACTCTTTTTCGAGCCACTGATGAATGTCCTCAAACCAACTTTCTGTTGTAGAACTGATTGATTCTGTTACGGTTTGATCCTCTGTATCTGATTTCATGTTATTAAATCTGTGATTATTTAAGTGGTGATTGGGAGTATGCTGAATGCTGCAAATGCAATTTAAAGCCGGGATTCAGCCTGACGGACCGTAAGGATAGCGACTGGTGAAGAGTTTTACCAGATCGTCTTTCGTTAAGCTTTGGGTATGGAAAATAAAGGGTTTTTCAAGTAATCCTCTCGCAGAGTGCTCCGTAGGGTCTGCTATGCAGACCATTGAATTCAGAGAAGAATAAGGGAAGCTATAGGTCAGGCTGTTCCTGACGCAAGTATGAAGGAACCACAGATTCACACAAATGGCCACAGATGTTTTTATAACAAAATTATTACGGTATAAAAAATGTAGAGAAGTAATTTTAAAAACACACACAAAGGCATGAAGAAAAGTTGAGTCGTAGTGCTCTTTCGAGCTTTAAATATCCGGTGGCAATTTCCAGATGGCACGCTCGTTGGCGTGCAGGTCAATACGAGCTAAGGGACATTTATCGGTAGTTGGACTAGTAGGGTCTGCTGTGCAGACCAGACATATTATAACGCAATCTTTCCTGATGGTCTGCAAAGCAGACCCTACACTTGAATATTATTTTCTTTGTGTTTAATTAAGAAAGGACACTTTTTTAGATGGCTGCAATATTTCTGAATGTCTCCGCGTCTCTGCGTGAGACTTTTTTCTTTTCTTTTTTCTTTGTGCCTTCGCGTCTTCGTGGTGAATAAAATTTCTTTTGAACCCGTATTACGCACTACGTCAGGCTACAGCCTGACCTACAACTACTGCGTGAGACCCTTTTCCTTTACTTAAAAATTTGTTGAATCTGTTTTTACAGGTTGGGGTTTCTCTTCTTTTTTTGTTTCAATTTTCTTAGTAGGGACAACTTCTCGTTTCAGATCAGTCGCAGGCAATTTCTTATTCTTGAGAAGGCTGTTTGCATATTCATCATCCAGAATCAATTGAAGAATCTCAATATCCGGTTTAGCTTTAATTAATTTAGCCCGTTGGTCATTCACATCTTTTTTAGAAATGACTTTCTTTGAGTGCAATATTATCACTCGATCCATTGCTTCGTTCAATTTATCAAATTCAGCCTTTTTAGTATCCCTTAAAATCGTCGCCAGCTTATGGAGAAACTGAATCTGGCTTTGCAGAGCATTTACTTTTGGTAGCAACGATTTATCAGCCCCTACTGCCCCTGCTCTAATCTGAGTTTCTAATTGTTTAGCCTGTTTTGCATATTCCCGATGTTGTTGAACGATATCAGAAAACTTGGTTGCCAATCGAATAAGATCAACATTGCCAGTAGAAGATTGTCCTGCCGGCAAACCGGTTGAAGGAACAGCCACCTTCACCTCTCGTTTTACTAATGGATTTGTTACCGTTGGAGAAGAAATTTTGTATTTCGTTGTTGGTGGGATAGCTGTTCGAGTCTTTCTGCTTTTTACAACAGGTTTAATGCTTTGTTTCTGGTTCCTTGAGTTGCCAAAAGGAAGTCGTTTTTTTGTCCTTGATTCAAAAGAGCTTTTAGTTGTTTCATACCGATTAATGGCAGTATTAATATATTCAGTTATTTGACGAATTTTTTCATTCATTCGATATATCAGGAAGATATTTTCAAATGTTGGTTCAAGATTTTTATCAGTCAACATTTTGATGTCGGTTTCGATCTCTTTTTGAAACAGGTCTAACTTTTGCAAGCTTTTTTTACAGAGATACCAACTATAAAGATACCCATCATTGAGTCCTACTATACCGGCCAACTTAAAAGCGTAGTCATCAAAATCCTCTGATTGTGTTTTAAGTTGAACCAAATATTTTATTTCGTCAGTCGAAGGAGACTTTCCTGTTATTCCTTCATAAATTACTTTAACCTGTTCCTGTCTCAGTTCTTCTCCATCGGTCCATTTGACTGGTATACCAGTATTCGTTCCGGGCACTTGGGAAAAGTGTTTAGGTCTTCCCGCTTTTGGAAAATCTTCAGATTCTATGAACTCAATTACTTTCGCCAGATTGGTATCGCTCATTTTATGAGAAACCCGGTAATAGAGCTTCAGCCGAAAAGCTGGAATTTCATCATTGAATTTCTTCAATACTTTTTGAAAATCGAGAATTTCAGATTTCAAATTACTCGCATTCCAAATATCAACAGGTTTATATTTTGAGGTAAAACGATACCAATAAGGATCATTTTCGTACTTCTTTTTCAGGTCAGCCATTATTTCAGAATTTGATTTTTCTTTCTCAAGATAGATGCCAATCAATCCGAAGCCGTCTTTAATGGCGGTCACTTTTGTTTTATTATTATTGGGGTCAAACGGGTTTTTTGAACTCGTTCTTCCAAAACCAATATTAAGTTTCTTCGTTGGATTGTTTTTTTTGCTACTACTCTCCCGGCGACCAAAACCACCTGCACCGATACTGAACCCATTCTTCTTTTTGGCTTTCTTTTTCGGTTTTTCCACAACGGGAAGTTTGTCAACCTCCGCCATGATTCTCTTAATCTTTTCCTGGGTCTGTTTTGATGCAATCGCTATGATGCGATTCTGAGATTTATCCAGTTCGATTTTAAAATACTGACCATTTCCAAGATTTTTTATCATTGCCTGAATTAACTTCAGTGCAAGTTCTCCATCGTTACTTGCCACTAAATAATTTGCCAATATGTATTCAGTACTCCATTTTTCCCTACGCTCCAGATTCTTTTTACCATTCTCGTAATCATAAAATTCAAAAGTAAACCGTCCTAATGAAATTGCACTGTCTTTTACCTCCGAATTGGTGACATCAAAGCATTTAAAAACCCGTTCTATAAGTTCATGTGACTTCGATGTTGCATTCACAAGGAATCGATTGTTTTTTGAATCTGGTATGATTTCCATTCGTGTGAACCCATCTTCGCACAATGGTAAAATCACATTTCCACCTAGCAGGTCAGGATTATTTTGAAGAAATTTTTCATTAATGAGTCTAAAGTTGGCTATAGAAACTGGATGGTATTTTAGCGTTTTCGTTACATTGACTATTCGATATTTGAACCCGAATTTATCTGATTCTTTTAGTTTCATAAACCTTTTATAAATTTGTTTATGCTCATCAGCGTTAGCAGAAATGTTGCACCTGTGACCAATATATTCTCCACTACGATAAGAAACTCTATATTTTTTATGAAAAGTTTTGAAGAAGGATTCATCAATCGATTTCAGTTTTTCCTTTACCTGATGAATTTTCCCCGCTCTTTCTACATGTTTTTCAACACT
The DNA here is from genome assembly GCA_024277145.1 of Planctomycetota bacterium. GTDB lineage: Bacteria > Planctomycetota > Planctomycetia > Planctomycetales > Planctomycetaceae > JAJRVU01. The sequence goes on along the minus strand of JAJRVU010000048.1, from coordinate 1,444 downwards.
TTCAAAAGGATAATGACTTTTATCTCTAAATGTGTACTTACTTTCAACAATATAATAAATATCATAAACGGTGCCATCGTTTTTCATTGATTTAAGGAAGTCAAATTCTTTTGTAGATTTCGGCTTTGCTACTGTTTTTTCTTTGGGTTTAACAACTGGATCTGAATCTTTTTTCTCACTGGACACCGATTTACCCGGTTGTTTCTCCACAGATTCCGCTTCAGCAGGTTGCTTCTCTACAGGTTTTTCGGCAACAGGTTCGTTATTTTTAGCTGCTTTATCGCCTTTTGTTTCCTTAATCGTTTCATTATTTTCAGACGCAGGGGTCTCAGCAATATCATCAACAGCAGCAATAACATTTTCCGGTTCCGGGTCTGCTTGTAATTGACGGATTCCCAAAACAGAAGTGGCTACCAAAAGGATTGCTCCGAAGGTCAATGCCCCCGTGATTTTCCAGAATCGGCTTAAACGGGTTTCCAACTTATTTGTACGTGTGACAAGCATTTCCATTCTCCTGTAGAAACTGGATGGGGTTTTAAAGATAGGCATCGCATTATTCATTAAGACGGATCGGTTCGGATGCTTTTTGATCAGGGAAATTAAAGCCTCTGCGTATTCCGTTCTGCTTGATTCCAAAGCAGCTGATTCATCCGCTACCAATTCTGCAGAATGATAAGCCGAAGTTCTGAGCCACCAGAAAAGTGGATGAAAATAAAACAGGGGGAAAGCAAAGTTAAATAATAGTCTGCCGAGCGCATCGTACTGTTCCACATGAGCCATCTCATGAAGCAGAACCTGCTTGAGAGTCTCACGATTCTTTTCCGAACAAAGATTTTCAGGAAGAAGAACCACAGGCTTGAGCACGCCGAAGGTCATCGCGCGATCTGTTTGTGATGAAACACGCAGGTCCGCTTTTCTTAATGACCGTGAATTTTGAATTTCATGGAAGAGTTCCAGAATCTGTTTTTCTGGTGTTAATGATTTTTGTTTGATTCTGAAAAGGGAATATTGGCCGATGAGCAACCAGCAGAGAGAAAGAATTCCCCCTACCAGATAGATTTCGAGGATGAGAAATTTCAATCGATCCAAATTCCCTGAAACATAGTTTTTGAATTGAACGAGCAAGCTAACTGTTGTCTGTTCAGGTTGTGGTTCTATTTCGGAAACTATTGGTTGCTGATTCATTAGCAGTGGTTCTGAAACCGTTTCAATTGGATCCAAAGTGTCGGGAAGAGAAGATAAATCTGGTTCTTCGGTCTGATTAAATTGAGCAGTGTTGTCAGAAATTGTGTTGTCAGAAATTGTGTTGTTAGAAATTGTGTTGTTAGAAATTGTGTTGTTAGAAATTGTGTTGTTAGAAATTGTGTTGTTAGAAATTGTGTTGTTAGAAATTGTGTTGTTAGAAATTGTGTTTTCAGGGACAGTGCTGTCAGGAACAAAAATT
>JAJRVU010000047.1 GCA_024277145.1 Planctomycetota bacterium | reverse complement strand
GTTGTCGTGCTTTATGCACTTTACCAACCCCAATCTTTAAATTTGACGAAACACTAGTGCAGGTTGCACATTAATTGTAAGCATCGCTGGATAGTGCGGAGACTTTATTTAAAGACTCTAAATAAAACTCGATCTAGATATCACATAGCACACTTAACACGACACAGAAAAGCGTAACACGCTTTAGAAAAGAATAACCATGCCGGAATTGACACATCTTGAAGTCGGAAAAACTGCCCCTGCATTTAACCTGGATTCCTTTCCAGATGGAAAAATCCGATTAAGCAGCTTCAAAGGAACGCATAATGTCGTTCTTTATTTTTACCCTAAAGATAACACTCCCGGGTGCACCACTGAAGCATGTGATTTTCGTGATCAGAATAAAAAGTTTTCAAAGAAGGATACCGTCGTCCTGGGGGTTAGTCCTGACTCCGTTAAATCTCACGATAAATTTGTTGAAAAATTTGACCTTCCTTTTATTCTTCTTTCGGATGAGGAACACAAGGTTTGCGAGAAGTATGGTTTGTGGGTTGAAAAAAGCATGTATGGCAGAAAATACATGGGCGTACAACGAGCGACATTCTTAATCAACAAAAAAGGAAAGATCGCAGCTCTTTGGCCGAAAGTCAAAATCAATGGCCATGTGGAAGAAGTCCTTAACGCTGTCGATGAACTGAGTTGAAAAATCGTTGATTCTCCTCCCCTCTCTTTATTTAATTTCAAAATTCGAACACGATGAATTAACCTTGTGAATTCCCCAATGTCTTTAAAGCTTACGAATATACAAATCCCGATTGAGCAGCCTGAAGCTGATCTCATCAACGTGATTGCCAAGAAACTCAAACTTCCCGTTGAAGAAATTAAAAGTTTTAGAATTCTTCGCAAAAGCCTTGATGCACGCACACGGATGAAACTTCGGTTTGTCTATTCGTTTGTCGTCGAATTAAAAGATGAAACGGACTGCTCAAAACATCTGAAGAGTGATTCTCAAATCCATCAATATTCCCCGTTTGTGTTTGATGATCCTATGCCAGGGGAAATGCCTTTGGAAGATCGTCCGATCATTGTTGGTTCCGGACCTGCAGGAATGCTTGCGGGATATTACCTTGCTTTGAAAGGATACCAGCCGATAATTATCGAACGCGGGCAAGCAGTGAAAGAACGTATTTCTGCCATCAGGCGTTTTGACAGTGGACTTCCTTTTGAGCCGGAAGATAATTACCTCTTTGGTGAAGGAGGAGCAGGCTGTTTCAGTGATGGGAAGTTGACATGCAGATTAACAGGGGCTGATGTCGATTGGGTTTTAAACAGTTTTATTGAATGTGGTGGACGAGATTCCATTCGATACGAGCATCGTCCACATCTGGGAAGCAATAAACTTCCTTTGATCTGTAGAAATTTTCGTCGTAAAACGGAAGAGGCTGGTGGAGAGTATCGATTCAATTGTCAGCTTGAAGGTTTGGATATCTCTGATGGAAAGTTAAACGGAATTCAAACCTCAAGTGGATACATGAAAACTTCCCGTCTCATTCTGGGGATTGGTCACAGTGCCCGGGACACCTATCAAATGCTGTATGATTCAGGCGTTAAAATGCAGGCGAAAGATTTTCAACTCGGACTAAGAATTGAACAGCCCCAGGAACAGGTGAATCAGCATAAATATGGCAAGAGTGAATATTTTGATATTTTGGGGGCGGCAGATTATACAATCATTGCACATGGAAACAGGGACCTGTTCACGTTTTGCATGTGCGCAGGTGGCTGGGTGATTCCAAGTATTTCCGAAGCGAACATGTTCTGTTCTAACGGAATGAGTAATTCCCGGCATGAAACGCCTTTTGCAAACAGCGGGTTGGTTGTCACCTTGAAAACGGAAGAGCTTAACAGCACTCACCCTCTTGCAGGAGTTGAACTTCAAAGGAAATATGAATCGGTTGCGTTTGAGTTGGCAGGCAGAGATTATTTCTGTCCGATTCAAAATGTTTCTGATTTTCTGGCTAATCGTACGCCTGATCCAAAATCAAAAATTCCGTCATCCTATAAAAGGGGAGTTGCTCCTCTTAATCTTTCGCAAATGATTTCCCCCGTGATTGCAAAAACTTTGCGAGAAGGACTTCCTGTCATGGATAAAAAATGGCGAGGAGATTTTTTAAAAAATGCTTCATTGGTTGGTCCGGAAATGCGAGGCAGCTCTCCTGTCAGAATGGAACGGGATCGGGTCAGTTTTCAGTCGCCGGGGATCGCTGGCTTGTACCCCGTAGGTGAGGGGGCAGGTTATGCAGGTGGAATTATGACAGCTGCCGTTGACGGTCTACGGGCATCACGCGAAATCGTCCGAAATTATTCACCACTTCATTAGAGCAGTTTACTTTTTAATGTTGCCGCCCGCATTGCGGGATTGTCCCACCGGCTGATGCCGGCTGGCTTGTGGGAGTACGAATTGCATAGTTTTAACGCATCCTTCACGGCCACAGAAAAGCGTAACACGCTTTAATTGATCGTCAATTCAACCCTGAATTGGAACTCTCTCTGGACACTGCTTCATTGAGTGGAGTAATAATTGCGGTATTCTCAGAGATACAGCCCGGTTGATCTTTCTTTTTCGATCTGGAATTTCAATATAAGTCGTTGACTGATCTACAATTACGGCTTAAAGTGTTATAAGAGGGAGTTCTGCTGAATCTCAGGAACAGAGTATCAAAAACGGGTCAAATACCCATATAATATGAAAATCGCTTCTGAGTACTCAGAATTGCTTGAATTGCAGAACAAACAGACTGAAGAAATATTTTCATCCAGGAACCTTATTATACATGTTAGCAAAACGGATTATTCCCTGCCTTGATGTTCATGCCGGGCGCGTTGTTAAAGGTGTGAACTTTGTAAATCTTCGCGATGCAGGTGATCCGGTTGATATTGCTTCTCGATATGAAGCAGAGGGAGCCGATGAACTTGTCTTTCTGGATATCACAGCCAGTCACGAAGAGAGAGACATCATTCTGGATATTGTGGAGAGAACTTCGGAAGTGATCTTCATGCCTTTAACGGTGGGTGGTGGAATTCGAACATTAGATGACATCCGAAATTTATTGAATGCAGGATGTGATAAAGTTTCTGTCAATTCTGCAGCAGTCAATAATCCGGAATTCATCCGGGAAGCAGCTCAGCGATTTGGAAGCCAATGCATTGTTGTGAATATTGATCCTAAACGAATCCAGAAAGATGGTGAAGAATTCTGGGACGTCCATATTAATGGCGGACGAATTCCCACAGGATTGGAGGCAGTTGCCTGGGCAAAGGAAATTGAAAAATTAGGAGCGGGTGAAATTGTTTTAACCTGTATGGATGCAGATGGAACCAAAGATGGTTTTGATCTCGAAATCACCAGGGCCGTTGCAGAAGCAGTCACAATTCCGGTTGTCGCTAGCGGTGGAGCAGGATCACCCCAACATTTATATGAAGCAGTCACCGAAGGAAAAGCAAGTGCAGCACTGGCTGCCAGTATTTTTCATTACGGCGAATATACAATTGAAGAATCAAAACTATACATGGCAGAACGAGGAGTTCCGGTCCGATTGCAATGCAAAGTGGATATCAATTAGCGTTTTGATTCTCGTAAGACAAATTAAAAATTTATAGCATGAATGATCTTTATGAGATCAGACGCAGGAAGATCCTGAAGGATAATTGAATATGAGTAGTTATGTTGAAGAAAAACTTGAAGACTTTGAAGTCAATAAGGTGTTTCGCCAATTGATAAAGCATGACGGATCCGATCTTCACATGCAGGTAGGAAAACCTCCGATCCTTCGTGTTAAAGGAACTTTGCGTGAACTTCAGATGGAGCCGATCTCAAAAGAAAAAATGCGTCAGTTGTTTGATCCGATTATGGATGATCGACTCAAAAAGATTTTTGAGGAAGAAGGGGGATGCGACTTTTCCCATGTTGTCGACTATGAAGGAGTTCCCTGGCGATTTCGTGTGAACCTTTTTATTCAACTGGGAAAACCGGGCATGGTTTCTCGTAAAATTGAACGGTTTATTCCGGATTTTAAAGGACTGTTCCTTCCTCCTATTATGGAAGAGCTTTGCAAATACGATCAAGGAATGGTCCTGCTGGCAGGGGTAACCGGTTCAGGTAAAAGTACCACCATTGCTTCCATGCTGGACTGGGTGAACCATAATTATCGAAAACATATCCTGACAATTGAAGACCCGATTGAATTTGTTTACACGCAGGATAAATGCCTGATCAATCAGCGAGAAGTCGGTATCGATGTGCAGGATTTCGAAATTGCAATGAAACATGCGGTGCGTCAGGATCCGGACATTATGCTGGTGGGAGAATTGCGAGACAGGGAGACTTTTGAAACAGCGATCCATGCTGCTGAAACCGGTCACCTGGTGTTCGGTACGATTCACGCTTCCAATGCACCGAGTTGTATTGGTCGTATTCTCGATCTGTTTCCAAACACGATGCACAAAGCGATTCGCAGTAGTATGGCATTCAATATGAAAGCCATTGTTGCCCAGAAATTACTTCCGACTATTGTTGATACACCCGGTCGTGTTCCCATTGTAGAAATCATGAGGTTTAACCCGACCGTTCGTAAATTGATTCTTGAAGAAGAAGATGAAAAACTGGCTGCTGCCATTCGGATTGGAAAAGATGAAGGAATGCAGGTGTTTAACGAGAGCCTGCATTCCTTTATTGACCGTGAAATGATCAGCAGGGCATCTGCTTATGAAGTTTCACCGAATGTGGAAGAATTGAAAATGAAACTGAAGGGAATTGATGTGACCAGTGCAGCCATTCTCTAGCACTATTACAACTGGATTTCCGATCCTGATTGCAAACAACGTAGAATTCAATTGAAATCGTAATCTGAACTGATAAGATATTGGCATAATATGCAAATTAGAACATTGTCTGGAACCGCTTGGACTTTCAGGAATTAGAAAACAACTTTGATGATACACAAGATTGATAATCTCTCCAGAAAAGGGCCATCTGTGATACGATTGATGATTCAAGTCTTTTTGGTTTGCGTGATATCTGTTTCAAGCGCTCAGGTTGTATGGTCCCAGGATGATAACGATGACTCATCAGATACTGACTCTGCAGCCAGTTCTGAAGATGAGAATTCTGAATCTGAAAAATCCAAACCAAAAAGAAAACTTAGCAAACAAGGTTCATGGCCTTCTGTACCTGTCTTTACCCGGGGAACTGTTTCACCAAATGGCCGTGGTGGAAGTTATTCAGGTTTCTATTTAAGTCTCTGGTCTTTAGGAATCATGATTGCCCTTCTCGCAGCATGGCTTCATTATTCTCGCTGGCTATATAAAGATAGCACGTCTCTTAAAGTCCGGTCTGATTTCTGGTGTTCAATTGTCATGGTCACCGGGGTTGTCGGGTTTCTTGTCGGGTTATGCATGACCAGCTTTATAACTTTCTTTTTTACTGCACTGATTATTAATGCCATTCCCTTCGGGCTTTACGTGAAAGAACGGAATGATCATGTGCCAGACAATGCACGCATATTAACGAAAAGGCACCTGAAAATATGGTCCATTCGAACTTTGGGAAAAATCGGTATTCATCTCGGCTCCAAGGATGTAAAACATTCTGCAATAGGTCCCCCCATTCAGTTTCTTGGAAAAGCGGGAGGCGGGAAAGATGAAGATATCAAAACCCGACAGGTTGAAAATTCAAGTGGGTACTTAAGTGCAAAAGATTTAATCTACGATGCAATTATGCGTCGCAGTACTGACGTGCATCTGGAACCAAAAGACGAAGAAATGTCGGTTCGTTTGCGTGTTGATGGCGTGATGTATCCGAGTGAACCTTTTGATATTAACACCGGTGTTTCAATTGTAAATATTTTCAAGGTTCTGGGGGGGATGGATATCAGCCTCAAAAGAAAGCCTCAGGATGGAAGCTTTCGAGCGATATTAGAAGGTCGGGATATAGATTTTCGTGCTGCCACGCAAAGAACCCAGTACGGTGAAAAAATTAGTATTCGTATTCTGGATCAATCAGCGAGCGTAAATAATCTTCAAGGATTAGGACTAAGAAAACCTTTATTCGAATCTCTTCGTAGTATTATTCACCAGCCCCATGGGCTTTTTCTTTGTTGTGGACCGACCGGAGCAGGAAAATCAACCACGCTCTTTTCTGCATTAAGTGATATTGATTCCTATCAGAGAAATGTGATTACTGTTGAAGATCCGATTGAATATCGAATTCCGAATGTCAACCAGATTGAAATTAATGCTAAAGCGGGACAGACATTCTCTACATCTTTAAGAAGTATTTTAAGGCAAGATCCGGATGTCATCATGATTGGTGAAATTCGGGATGGTGAGACGGCTGAAATTGCATGCCAGGCTGCAAATACCGGCCATATGGTTTTCTCCACCATTCATGCGAATGACACCATCACCGCTTTGTATCGTTTGATGGAATTGGGGGTTGATCCATTTATGGTTGCCAATTCCATCTCGGGCATCCTGGCGCAAAGGCTTGCAAGAAGACTCTGTACTGCATGTAGGGAGCCGTATAAACCCAACCCGGAACTTTTGAAAAAACTCAGGCTTCCAGTTGATAAAATCGAATATTTTTATCGTCAGAACAGGAATACGGAAGTGGAGTGCGAAGAATGTGGTGGCCTGGGTTACAAAGGGAGAGTTGGTGTCTTCGAATTGTTAGTGATCAATGACAGGCTGAGAGATTTAATTCGCGACAAAACAAAACTTTCTGCAGTTAAAGCAGAAGCACGAAAAAACGGAATGCTTTACATGAGGGAAGAAGGACTCCGATTACTGGCAAGAGGAATTACGACGATTGATGAACTGCAAAGAGTTGTTCGTTAGATTAAAAAGTTTTAGTGAGATTATTAATCGGATCGGGTATCCGGAAAAAGAGTTCAGGTAAATTTTATGATAGATATTATATTACTCGCCATCGTAGGAATTGTGGCTTGGTGCGTTGCCAGTGAAGGGGCCTGGGGAGCTGCAATTATGCTCTTGATTACGGTCATTTCCGGATTGTTAGCAATGAATTTCTTTGAACCCCTGGCAACTTATCTTGAAGGATCCATCTCCAATTCCCCTGCATGGCGTTATCGATGGGATGTAATTTCTCTTGTCGGGCTGTTTATCGCTTTTGTTTTTCTATTTCGCTTAGGAGCAGAAAAACTGATGCCTGATTATCTCGATATTCACCCACTGGCGCATGAAGCAGGCAGGTGGAGTTTTGCAGTTTTAACAGGCTACGTGACGATGGCATTTCTTTTGACTGCACTTCATACCGCGCCTTTAAAAAGAGAATTCCTGGGATTTACGCCCGAACGGAGAAACCTTTTCAGCATTGTTGCACCAGACAGGCAGTGGTTGGGCTTCATGCAGTATGTCTCCATGAAATCATTGCAAAAAAGTTCCATCAAAGTATTTGATGGCCCGTCTGCTAAAATTGGTGACTTTGAAGGTAGATGGCCTTCATTTCCAATTCGTTATGCTTCCAGACGAGCGTCCACAGAATCAGGAGCTATGTTACCCGGTGGTGGTTCCGGAAAACGTTCCAACAAGTTAAGAACCAGAAAAAGCATTCCTCCTTCAGGATCAAAAAAACGAGGAAAAATCGGCTTTTAACGCACTGATTCCATGCTGTTGATTTGTTTATTGCAAGAAAAACACCTGTACACATACCTCTTTTGCGAATTCCTCAGATTCCTGTAACCGAAATGAAGCTTTTCAAGTATTATCTCCACTCCAATTGATCCAAGTTCAAATGGTCTCTCCGTTAAAGATTTTCACTAACGGATGATATTTTAACGAAAATCTGAAAAGCACACCCCTATCATTACAGTTCAGGAAATGAGTGAATTAATGGAATTTTCTTACAGAATCAAACAGATATTAGCTTTGTCTCTTTTGGCTGCAATTTGTTTTATCTCTTCTCCAAATTTGACATCAGCAGAAGACTCTGCAACTCAAATAAAACATGTCGGCATGAAAGTCGATAATTTTACGCTGAAAGATTATCGCGGAAAAGAACATTCCCTTTCCGACTATCAATCCAGCAAGCTGGTGGTCGTTGCCTATCTGGGAACGCAGTGCCCTTTGGCAAAATTATACGGAGCAAGACTCTCTCAACTCGATAAGAAATATCAATCTCAGAATGTCAAATTTCTGGGAGTGATTTCCAACCAGCAGGATTCCATTACTGAAATTGCTTCTTATGCAAGGATTCATAAAGTTAAATTCCCGATCCTGAAAGATGCAGGCAACCATGTTGCTGACCAGATGAAAGCTGTAAGAACTCCTGAAGTTTTTGTCCTTGATGAAAATCGGGTTGTTCAATACTGGGGACGAATTGATGATCAATATGGCGTTGGGTATATCCGGGATGATGCACAGGAAAATTTTCTTGATGATGCGATCGCTCATATCCTCAAAGGAGAAAAAATCAAGCTCGCTGAAAACTTGTCGGTTGGTTGTCATATCGGAAGAATACGAAAACCAAATGAAAATTCCAAAGTGACCTATTCCAACCAGATATCACGGATTTTCCAGAAGCGTTGTGTCGAATGTCATCGAGATGGAGACATCGCTCCCTTTACCTTAACCAGTTACGAAGATGTTCTTGGCTGGGGAGACATGATTGCAGAAGTTGTTGAAAATAACCGAATGCCACCCTGGCATGCAAATCCCAAACATGGAGATTTTGTGAATGATCGTCATATGTCTGATGATGAAAAAAAACTCGTTTATGAATGGGTTAAAAATGGTTCGCCAAAAGGGAACCCCGACGATCTTCCTGAACCGGTCAAGTTTGTCAAAGGCTGGCAACTTTCAAAAGAACCGGATCTCGTACTGAATATGAGCGAAAAACCGTTTACTGTCAAAGCTGAAGGGGAACTCAAATACCAGTACTTCACCGTAAAAACCGGTTTTAAAGAAGGAAGATGGGTGAAGTCAGTCGAAGCGCTTCCGGGAAACCACGCTGTCGTGCACCATATTCTCGTCTTTATCAAAAATAAGGGAGCAAAAGGAAGGGGTATTGGCGGAAACCTGAATTACATGGCTGCTTATGTTCCCGGATTCCGTGTCAAAAAATTACCGGAAGGGATGGCCAGATATATTCCTGCAGGGGCAGAACTCGTTTTTCAGGTCCACTACACTCCTATCGGAACAGAACAACAGGATTTGTCAAAAGTTGGAATGATCTTTGAAGACCCGGAAAATGTAACTCATTCCGTGCAATCCCTCAGTGCAATTGAATTCCGCCTGAACATACTTCCTCATGCAAGTGACCACAAAGTTGATGCGGTTCCTGTCAGTTATGACCAGGATTTAATTCTGCTTTCTATGAACCCCCATATGCATTTAAGAGGAAAGTCTTTTACTTACCAGGCATTATACCCAGATGGCAAAAAGGAAACTCTTCTTGATATTCCTGCCTATGATTTTAACTGGCAATCAACATATCGATTAAGGGAACCCAAACTCATTCCTAAAGGAACCAAAATTATTTGCAATGCCTCTTACGATAATTCGGAAGATAACCTTGCAAACCCGGACCCCACCATTAACGTGCATTGGGGGGACCAGACATGGGAAGAAATGATGATTGGCTTTTTCGAAGCAGCAATCCCCGTAACCGATACAAATAAATACCAGAGACCGGTACGACCTGACTCGTCCACTGCTGCAAGATTACTCCTGAAACGCTTTGATAAAAACCGCAACTCCATCATCGATAAAAATGAAGTCCCTAAAAGAGGAAAAGTTTTCTTCCTGTTTCTGGACTTTAACAAAGATGGAGAACTGACTGAGGACGAAATCCGCAAAGGAATTGATTTACGCAAAAAAATGAAGTTCGGCAAAGGAAGCAAAACGTAGAATTGTTCGTGCCACATGTATTATGCATTTTTGTTTTAAATAGCGATCCTGATGACCACAGGAATGCAAAACAAGGAACCACAGATGAACACGAATTAATTATAAAAGATAAAAAGCATTATTATCACGAAGTCTCGAAAGGCACTAAGAAAATCATTAATGTACAACGTAATAGTGCGTCTTATTTCCTTAGTGTCTGATACGATGCCCATTACCAGAATAATGGTTGAGATTTTCTTAAGAATCCGAATGCCTGATGTCGATTCCTGGTGTTGGTCTGTTGACTACTGCAACTGCTCTGGTCACGATCAGAGATATCAATCGTTTTAAAACAGCTGATTCGCTCAAAGCCTACTTCAGCATGTATCCCCGACGAAGACAGCCGTTTCGTGGTAAATAAACTAATTCGAATTTTATATAAAGTTCATGTCAGGCACAGCACTGACCTACTACTCCGTCTATGTATAAATGTCACTTAGCTCAGAGTAAATAGCACGCCAGCGAGCGTGCCTTTTGCAAATTGATGCATGACATTTAAAACTCGACAGAGCACTACGAGATAAATTGACTCTGGTTCACTTACAGAAAGCAATGATGGATCATTCTGAAAATCATGTCACGGATCACAGCAATATCCCGCCGCTTTCTAAAGATCCTTCCTTCTACGGAATGACGGTCACGCAGTTTCTGGGCTCCTTTAACGACAACCTTTTCACACAGATTGTTCTATTGATTTGTGTTGATCAGGTGGCTCGAACAGGAAAAGATTACCAGCCGATTGCGCTCGCGTTATTTGCCATTCCATTTGTTCTTTTCTCAGGCTACGCTGGATACCTTTCTGATCGATACAGCAAACGGTTCATTGTTGTTCTGGCAAAAATTGCAGAAATCATTGTAATGGCAGGCGGACTGTTTGCCTTCCTGCATGGAGAAATCTGGGGGCTTTTTGTCGTGCTGGGAATGATGAGTACGCAAAGCGCTTTTTTTGGTCCCCCGAAGTATGGAATTCTTCCTGAACTTTTTCGCCCGCGTGATCTTCCCCAAGCGAATGGGGCAGTCCAGATGATGACGTTTGTTTCCATCATTTTTGGGATGGTGATGGCAGGTTATGTTAAATTGTGGTTCGGCGGGGAAAATGGCGAGATGGGAGACATCTGGATTTCCAGCCTGTTTTGTATTGGAATTGCGGTCGTTGGATGCATGACATCACTATTTGTTCGGAAAACTCCAATTGCTCATCCCGGACTTCCTTTTTCCAAATGGTCGCTAATCGGGAATAAAGAGACCTGGCTTTATCTCGGAAAAGATCGGTTGACGTTAATAGTGCTGATCATCTCTTCGCTTTTCTGGTTTATCGGCGGAGCAGTTCAGCCTGCCATCAATTATTTTGGAAAAGAGCAACTTAAAATCGGTGATGCCCAGACAAGTTGGCTGGCTGCAAGTATGGGAATTGGAATTGCCTTCGGCTGCCTGTTAGCGGGGACACTTTCCAAACACAAAATCAGTTTTCGAATGGTCAGATCAGGTGCGTGGGGAATCTGTTTGTCCCTGACATGTATTTCTTTATTAGGAGCGAGTTCGCTTTCCGTTCAAGCCATTCAATGGCTTTCCATGTTCTGCCTGATCTTGCTCGGTTTCTCAGCAGGTTTCTTTGCAGTTCCGCTTCAAGTTGTTTTGCAAACCCGACCGCCGGATGATCTGAAAGGGCGAATGATTGGCACAATGAATCTGGTTAACTGGATTGCGATTGTGGGCTCTTCTTTCTTTTACGGATCTTATCTCAGCATAACAGGAAACAGTCATGGACCGGATGAAGTGATTGAATCCCCGGTTCCCGTCAGTTGGATTTTCATGATCCTCGCAGGGCTAATGCTTCCCATCGCACTGTTCTTCCACCCGAAAGATAAAGACCTGGGGTAGGGTGTGATTTTTAACTCGTGACTCGAAATAAAGAGACTCTATAAAAAATCCAAATGGACTATAAAAATTACTACAACAAAATATTTGATTTATTTGGGTATCCTCTCGATGACAGTACGTCGATGGAAGAATCTGTAATAACACATGCTTCTCAATCATATGATACCGGTATCCCTGTTGCGCTGCGTGATTTCTATCTCGTTGCTGGTTGTGAAAAGCGATTTAGCCAATGTTATAACCATTTGATTACACCTAAAAACTGGATTATTGACAAAGACCAGATTGTTTTTATGGAAGAGAATCAAGGCGTGGTTTTGTGGAGTGTTTCAATAAATGGTGGTGATGACCCACTCGTATTCCAATCGATAAATGATAACGAAATGGAGTGGTTTCCAGAAAACTGCAAGTTTTCAGTATTTATTGCTGTGATGTTACACTATCAGGCTGTTAATGGTGGCTTTGATTGCATCGGTAACTTTTCAGAACATGTTGAGCTAAATAAAATGCTAAAAGAAAAGTGGACATGCTACGGAACGGTTAATGGATTAATTGCTTATAGCCGACAAAATCAAGTTTTGTGTATAGATACCCACGGGTAAACCCGTGGTCCTTTTGCCATTACAACTGCAGTCGCAGTTGACCTGAATCCTGATCACCTTGATGGGATACGTAGTGTT
>JAJRVU010000003.1 GCA_024277145.1 Planctomycetota bacterium | reverse complement strand
CGATTTTAGAAGAGTATCAATATCGTTGAATTAGTTGAATTATCAACGAACTCCATCTTCTTTAAACTCGTAAAACACCTATGTTTCCAATACATTCACCCGGACAATTGATTGCAGGGGCAGCTATTGCAAAACAGGCCGCTTCTGTTGCAGGGAGCGCTGTTTCGGGCACTGGTCAATTCCTGAACCAGCTTGCTTCAAAAGTGAGCGGTCAATCAAAACTTGAAAAAGGTACTCCTTCAGAAATTCCTGCTGCTAGTATCGCTCCTACGGGATTAAACCTATCCGGAATTAATAATCAGGTTTCCAGTATTAAAGAAGAAACTGCTGCCCTCAGGAAAAGTGTTTCTGGTCGCTTGCGTCAGCTCTTCACAAAAAATGGGATTGATTTGAATTCAGGAGTTAACCTGCAAACGGATGAGTTAGGACGAGTTCGAGTTCAAGGTGATCATCCTGATAAAGCCTTCATTGAATCGCTTCTTGCAGGGGATCAGGATCTCACTAACGATTTCAAAAAATTGAGTGGTCTTGAATCACTTACCAAAAAGGCAAAAGAGGCATATCAATTCCAAAAGGCTTATGCAGAAAATTCTCAAAAAGCAGTTCAGGATTATCCAAGTCTGTTTAATCAAAGCAATGAAGAAAAAGTCACGATTCGCATCAGCCAGCAAGCTTTTGACATCAAGTTTTCATAAAAACGAATCGAAATCTGTTTTCTTGTTTCTTTACTGGAAGAATTATTCCATGCGTTCTTCCGTCCAGGGATCACCATGATTGTGGTATCCAAGCTGTTCCCAGTAACCGGGTGCATCTTCCGTGACTAATTCGATAGAACGAATCCACTTCGCGCTTTTCCATGCATATAATTTTGGAACAATCAACCTGCAGGGACCTCCATGATCTGCATTGATCGGTTCGCCATCATGTTGATCAGCTATCAGGACATCTGCAGATAAAAAATCATTCAATGGAAGATTGGTTGTCCATCCATAATCATATCCGGTAATTATCACAAATTTAGCTTCCGGCAGGATTCCAGCCATCTGCATTAAATTTTTGACCAATACTCCTTCCCACAAGTTTCCTAAACGAGACCACGTTGTCACACAATGGAAGTCTGAAAAAACTTTACTTCGGGGAAGTTTGCAATATTCATTCCAGTTGAATTTCAATTCATTTTCAACCAGCCCAAACACTTTGAATTCCCATTGATCCTGTGAGATAAAGGGAACATCATGTGCATGAAGAACTGGCCATTTTTTTGTCCTGACCTGTCCCGGTGGAATCCGTTCTGAGCGATGAGTATCCGGGCTGATAATGATACTTTCATGAAGTTCATCAGGAGAAGGGGGAGCTCCTTCTTGATATTTGGGATCGGATGCTTCGGGTTGATTCATCTGCTTTACCTCTAAAAACATTCGAGGTTTAGTTTTGTCAATTGCTTCTATAAGATGGAAGAGAGTCTGGAATTCAGGTAGGATTGTTAATCATGCTTCACATATTCTGCTGGCTATGATGGAAAATATTTCAAAACCAGAAACTCGTACTGACACATTCTCTGACAGAAAAGAATACCCATGACAACCATTTCCACAAGTTCAGTATTAGTTCTGGTCGCATCGTTTTTAATTATCAGTGATCTTTCTGCAAAAGAAAAGGGACCAACAAGCCAACCTGCTTATGCATGGAAAGCTGGAATTGCCCGAGTGGATATCACTCCTGAAAAAATGATCTGGATGGGTGGGTATGCAGGTCGAAAAAAACCGGCAGAAGAAACCATCCAGAAACTGTACGCAAAAGCTCTGTTGATTGAAGATGGACAAGGGAATCAGCATATATTTATCACAATGGATTTAATTGGAGTTCCTCGAACTTTACGAGAATTAATCGAGCATGAAGCCAAAAAGAGGTATGGACTGAATCCGGGAAGCATTACGATTAACGCTTCTCATACCCATTGTGGACCTGAGATACGAAAAAAAGCAGAAACCTTATACATCCCGAAAGAACATATTCCTTCAACACAGGAATATCGCAAGGTACTGGAAACAAAATTAATTGACCTGATTGGCGAAGCTATTGCTCAAATAAAACCGGTACTCATCAGTTACACACATGGTCGTGCCGGTTTTGCAATGAACCGTCGAACGCCGACGGACAAAGGATTTATCAATCACCCTTATCCGGATGGACCAGTGGATCATGATGTTCCAGTCTTAAAAATCACATCAACGAAAGGTGCGCTCAAAGCAGTCCTCTTTGGCTATGCCTGCCACAACACCACAATGGGGTTTTATAAGTTTATGGGAGATTACGCCGGGTATGCTCAACAATATATTGAAGAAGCACATCCGGGAGTGACCGCATTATTTTTTATGGGCTGCGGAGGAGATCAAAATCCTTACCCTCGAAGGAAATTTGAACAGACACTGCAACATGTACGAGCACTCGCCAATGCTGTTGAAACGTCGTTAGAAGCAAAGGATATGCCGATCCACGGACCCTTGAAAAGTGCGATCAAGGTTGTTCCGCTCTTTCTGGAAAAAGCCCCTTCCAAAGAAAAGCTTGTTGAAATGAGTCAATCTAAAAATCGTTTTGCACGCAGGCGGGGAACATATCTACTGGATCAACTCAACAGCACAGGAAGAATATCCAATGAATATCCTTACCTTATCCAGGCGGTTCAATTCGGAAATGATTTAACGATGGTCATTTTAGCGGGTGAAGTTGTGATTGATTATGCGATCCGGTTCAAGCAGGAAATTAATTCTCCCCGCGTTTGGGTCGCTGGTTATTCGAATGATGTTTTCGGATATATTCCGTCATTAAAAGTCTTGAAAGAAGGAGGCTATGAAGGGAGAAGGGCGATGGATTATTCGTTACTTCCCGGACCTTTCCAGGAATCAGTTGAATCTATTATCGTTAAGGAAACTCACCAGTTGGTCAATCAACTTAAATCAGAGACCAAGTGAATCTCCGTATCATCTGCGAAGCAGAGAATTAAACTTGAAACTTTTTCCGCCCGCAATTTTCTGAATCAATTTCTGCGCATCGTTTTCCTGGAGGTTTAACATCGCAGTGAGTTGTGATGATTCCCCTTTGAGTAGCGATTCAAAAACTTTCAGTTCCTTGATCATGTTGTTGTTGATCACCTGAGCCATCTGCGCTTTCTGTTTTTCGAATTCCTCTGCAAAAATATCGGACATTCCTTCCGAAAGGTATTCACCAAGATTTGAAGTGACACTCCATTCCGGGCGATCCAAAGTTCCTCCCAGGTCAAGTTGGGTATTGAGTGAATCAATTTTACCCAGAATTCGTTGTAACGTTTGCGCAACAGAAAAGTTTTTATCTTCTGTTTCCGATGAAACCAGTTCAATTCTGCAGGGAGACTGACTTAATTGAATTTGTCCATTCAGCTTCCCATTTTTAATTTCGATCAATGATTCCAAATCCGTTCGGTCTGCAGACAAATCAAATGCAAGTTCCGACCCTTTTCCTAGATGAAGCGTAGGGGGATGATTCTGGTGATATTGAAAATGGAGCTTATAAGCAGGAGTTTTCCGGGTTAAATCAATTGTCGCTTTTGCCAGAAAGTCATCTTCGCCAATTCCTTCCACTTCAATCGTCATTGGTTTTTTATGCAATTGTGGCTCAGAGGTTAAATTCTTGAGAATTCCAGTAAACTCAAACTGCTGACCGGAAATTTCTGATTGCCCGGAGAGAAACATTTTTCGACATAAATACTTGGGGAGAGCTTCATTTTTTGCAAAATCGATTTCAGTTCCCCTGAATCTTTCCGGCTCAGGGATATCCATTTTGTCAGAAAGATTTTCTTTTAACCAACTGAGATAATTCATCGTTTGCTGAATTTTCTTTTCCAGTTCTTCTCCGAGTAGTGATTGGGAAATCGCCTTCGGGTCAAGTTTTAGAATTTGTGTTTTATCTTTTAAATTCTGTTGATCTTTTTTACCAGCCTGAATTATTGCTGCATAATCAGACCGGGCAAGCTTCGGGAGTTGATTGAGTTCGTCTCGAATTCGTTTAATTTCTTTGCGCAACTGCTTGGCATTCATGGCCGTATCATGATAGACCTGCAATTTTTCGAGAGCATTTCCCTTTGCTCCTTTCACCTGGGACTGCAATTGTTCCAGTTGTTTTTTAAGGAGCTCCAGAGTTTCTTTTTGTTTACTAAAACGGTTTTTCCAGTCGAGTTGTTTTTTTCTTGCAAGCTGAACTGACTCCAGTTGATTGGGGTCAATTGCGTCTTTGATTCGACCTGTTAACCCGCTCATCCAGTCATCTGTTTTCAGATTAAATGAGAAATCAAATCCATCCACTTTAATTGTGGGAAGCGAAAAATCAATTTCTGAATCGTGTGGCCCTGTTTCTTTACGAACTGTTCCAAATTGTAAACCAGTCAAGGAAGCTTCCTTGATAATATAAGATCGCCTTAATAAAGGCTTTCCTTCCAGTTTCAGTTTCATCGAATCAAATTCCAATAGATTGAAGCCGGGATTGGAAGAATCCGCGATGGCAACTTTTTCTATTTTTATTTCGGGTGGAAAAAACTCTGTTTCCAAAACATATAAATCCACCTTCGAATCCATGAGGAGTTCTGCTGAAAAATGGGCTGTTTTTTTCAATACAGGATCAAATCCAAAATGAAACGTTCCCCAGAAGAGAAAAGCAATCAATAAACGTGGTATCAGATATCCCCAGCGCATCAGACTTCTCCCAATCCAGAACCGAGTTCAAGTCCCCATAAAACCTGGACGATGCGAAATTTCTTGAATCGTTTTTCGACCGAGGGGGAATATTTTTGTGCTATTGGAATGAATGAACGATAAACAGGTATCAGTAAAACAAGTCCAACAATCAGGCTTCCCAAAACTACGGTATTATTCAGGCTAGTCCAGGGAACGACAGGATGATCAAAAAACCATGTCCACCAGGAATTCAATGATTCTGCTGTTAAAAGTTTGTACCCGATAAAATGACTGACCGGGTCAACAAGATGCCCAATCCATGAAAACAGAAACGTAGATATAAACCCTAAGCCCAGATTCACTCGTGAAGCACAAAGAATAAACAAGCAAAGAAATGCAGTCAGGTTATCTTTTAGAACAAGACCAACAAGCATTCCCAACGCAACACCCATAGCCATCTGCCGGGGTGACGTTTCTTCCGTTAATGTTCTGGTGATAAACCGGAGAGGTCTTAACAGAAATATCATGAAGACAAGCTCCTTGTGCAATTCGCCGATAACAGTAGCATCGTCTGACAAGTTTCGGTTTTTAACTTGTCATTTGAGACTGCAAATAATTATGTGAAAATTTGTAAATGCGAATCAACATTACTGCGATATCGTATTCACCAATAAAAGTTTGTAGCTAGAAAGAACTTCTACGGAAGGAGAAAATCAGGATGAAGTGATATTTGTAGTGGGACAGGTCAATTGAAGTGAGGGGCGGGATTCTCTTGAAAATTGCCAATTCCGTCAAGATCAGTCATCAGCTTGCAAGATTGGGAGTTATAACAAGATAGAGAATATAGGGTTGACTGGGCAAATGCCCATCGATTAAGAATTGAAGCGAGGCTATCTCTTCTTCAGGATTGCGATAGATTCTGTCACTTTTCCTTTCCTGAGATCAACTCGAATCTCGTCAGAAGCGATAGGAAAATAGCTATCATGCACAACAGTAATTGATTCTTTTCCACCTGCAGGTAAGTTTTTGATGACAGCCAATCCAGATTCATCCGTTTTGGATTCAAATTCATTTCCTGATAAATCATCCTCTAAATCTGGCCAATGGTGAGAAGTTGACAGTTTTTTGAGGTAAGACCGAAAGCTTAGCTGAATACTATTTCCAAACAATGTACGTCCTGCACCAGGAACACTGATATCCGGATTTAAACTAACCACAGCATTTGAAACAGGAGTTCCATTTTCATCAACTACGTAAATTTTACATGTTGCAGATTTCTCCATAGGAACAACGGCAGCTTTTTGATTTTTGTGAATCAGGTAAAATTGAGGCTTGG
>JAJRVU010000046.1 GCA_024277145.1 Planctomycetota bacterium | reverse complement strand
ACTGCAGCCCAGATCATGCTTTGCAAAGGGGTTCCAGATGGAGATTTGATCGAATCTAAAGCAGGTGAGCCAACCGCGATTACAGAAGGTATTATTCTTGTGAATGGAATTGTTTCCAGAAAAGATACTCAAGAACAGGTTCCTTTTTCTTTTATTATGCCTCGGGAAGGTTTCCAGAATAGTGTCATTATCTGGCTTGAAGATGAAGGGAAATCATGCCTGTTCAAAGATGATAAAACACTTCGACCGGAAATACAAAAACTCGTTGAAAAAGGTCAGGCTATTATTTCGCTTGATCTTTATTTGACAGGAGAATGGGTTGCTGATAAACCGTTAGGGGAAAAGTATGCCGTTGATCAAAAATATCACGGATACACCTATTGTTTTAATCGTCCGATACTATCAAGCCGGGTGAATGATGTGATGTCGATTATTGCTGGTTTATACAAGCTCGATTTTGTTTACGAAATAAATCTGGTTGGACGAGGAAAAGCGGGAGTGACTGCATTGTTAGCAAGAGCGATAGCAGGGAAATATATCACAAGGACAATTGCAGACGTTGAAGGTTTTCATTTTCAGAAAGTTAATAAAACATCCGACGAGCTCTATCTTCCAGGTGCATTAAAATATGGTGGTATTGGTGGGTTGGGGGCATTGATTGCTCCAAACCATCTGGTGTTAGCTGGAACTGATTCTATTGCTGAGAGTGAATTGAGCCCGTTAAGAAAAGTTTATCAGGTTACTGAAGGTCATTTTGACGAAAAAAAGAAATCGCTTTCTCGACAGGAGATCGTGGATCTGCTTCTTGAATAACCCGATTTGATGATTCAATGGACAGACACAAAAAAATCCCTCCGATGTGGGAGGGATTGGATTATTGTTTCATAAAAGCGACTGAATGTTTTTGTACTTCGATCATGACAGGCGGAGCATTAACGCAAATCACCTGGATCATCTGTCTGCGAGCAATTTAAATTCAAGGTGTTTCAATATGTCAGAATTACCAGCCTAATGACATATTTGTTTCGACTACTTTTTGTGCCTCGTGAAGATCAACTCCGGTGTCAAGCATGTATAGCCTGATTGCATGAAGTTTGTCGCCTCTTGCTTTTGAAAGACATTCCCTTGCAACGTCACAAGGTTCTGCAGTTCCTTCGACTCCGAGAAGTCGTTTTGAAATCACCCACATATCTCTTGGGCGTTTGGTAATTCGTAGAATGTCGTCTTCAGGATAATGTTCTTTTGCAAAGTTCTCTGCGGCTTCCTCCGTGTCAGTCCAGCAGATCATTATGTGTCCGTTTGTTTCAATTTCGAATAATGCCATTAATGGTCCTCCTTAAATTACGGTATCAATAACGAATTAAATTCGGTTTTCAGAAGTCATCCAAATATGATGTTTGAAAGAGATCCTTCACTTGAAGAATTTCCAATTTTATCACTCAAATATTGGATTCTTATTCCTTCTCGAAATAGTGCTCTTCGAGCATTAAATATCCGGTGTCAATTTCCAGATGGCACGCTCGTTGGCGTGCACCTTAATCTGAGTGAAGTGACATTTACCGGTGGTCGAACTACTAGTTTATTTCACTCAGTTGGGATTATAGATCATTCCAAATCAGTTTACTATCTTGAAATCGTTTTCAGGCTAAAAAGAGATAGAAAAGTCATGAATTATTGAGGGCGAACTGGCGTAAAAAGAATACTTTTTTCGTGATAGCCCGGTTGTCGAAAAGGGGTGGAACGAAAGATTAGTTATTTTCATTTCTTTTTATCATTAAAAAGTCCTTTCATATGAGAGACTTGAGAATGATCCATCAAATTATTATTGGAAATAATTGGCTGGTAAGTTCCCGTTTGATCATTGATATCGATAACGAGATTTTCAAAATAGTTTCCCGTGATGATGGTGTTGCCCGCCGGGTGCGGAAAACGAAAACAGCGCTTCCGGGTTACTGAGCATTGAAATAAGAAGAAAAAGATATATAGAATAAATATGGCTGCGATCAGATGATTTTATAGTCCTGTGGTGATTCTCCATGTGTTATCTCCAGAGTTTATCGTCACGTAAAGATTATTGTGGGATGTTTTCTTTTTCTTTTTTCTCTTCGGCTGCACTTTTTCTCAGGTAAAAAGGTTCTAGTGCAAACATTTCGTTTTTCGTCAATTGAATGTTGCTGACTTCTCCCAGGAATGCAATGGTCCCTGCATTTGGAAGCCAAAGTTCTTCGGGTAACGTGATTCCCTTAAACGGGATTTCCTCTTCAATAATACTAATTCCATTTCCGGTGATTCTATCCTGTTCAGAAAGATTAGAAGCCCAGTTTGTTCCGGAAACAATGCAGATATCCTGCATGCGGTTGAAAAGTCCCTTCTGGTTTCGTTCAAATTCACCCAGAAACAGGTCACCCCTTTGTGCATTTGTAATAACAGAGATGTTCTGGATTTCATCAGGCGAATTTTCTGCGATAGCAAGCATCGTGTCGATGGGAACCAACTGGCATT
>JAJRVU010000045.1 GCA_024277145.1 Planctomycetota bacterium | reverse complement strand
TGCCAAAGCCGAAGCTGACAAGAAAGCCAAAGCTGCTGCTGCCAAAGCCGAAGCTGACAAGAAAGCTAAAGCTGCTGCTGCCAAAGCCGAAGCTGACAAAAAAGCCAAAGCTGCTGCTGCTAAAGCTGCTGATAAAAAAGAATAATCAATTTTTGGTTGATGACGAAATATCCTCCTGTTTTCGGACAGGGGGATATTTTTATGCGCTAACTCATTTCTATTTTTGTAGTGGTAACAATTATTGATCACTGTCTCCGCGACTTTGCGATCTCCGCGTAGTGATTCTTTTTTATTTTTTATAGAAGCACATTAAATGATCAATGGTCTGCACAGAAGACCTTACACTTTTGTGCCTATCTGTGGTTCAATAATTATTTTCCAAGAACCGGCTTCACTTGTGCCTGACTTCCTTCAGCCGATTGAACGGTCATTTTTAGAGGAACTTTCCTTGCAAATAAATCCAAAGCAAAGGTCAGCTTATGAACGCCCGGCTTCAGGTTCAATTTGACTTGTTTCGAGATTTTTACAGCTTCAGAATTCACCCAAAGTTGCGTCCCGGTAATATCATTGATATCAAGTTGACATTCCCCCCCTTTGGAAACCACAATTTCCGTTCTGACAAATGAATGCCCACGAACATTTTTGTTTCGACCATGAACAAGATACATATGGGGCAATCCATCCAGAGGCAATTCCCCTGATACTGTACTATAGACAGGAGACCAGTTAAATTCTGGAAGCTCTTTAACAACCGTGGCAAAACTGGTTCGACGGAGTGCATGCATAGTTTCGGGAGAATTTTGAAGCACCTGCCAACGTCGGACAACAGGAATCGTTCCGACGGAAAACTTTTCATTTTTCCCTAATTCCGACATGAAACGTACAAGGTCAATCAATTCCTGCCGGGTTAATTTAGTTGGAAGTCCT
Organism: Planctomycetota bacterium; assembly: GCA_024277145.1. Taxonomy (GTDB): domain Bacteria; phylum Planctomycetota; class Planctomycetia; order Planctomycetales; family Planctomycetaceae; genus JAJRVU01. The sequence continues at coordinate 2,209 of JAJRVU010000045.1, read as the reverse complement.
TCAGGCATAATGGAAGTCCCATTTTTCTGCTCATCAATATCTTCAAGTGGTATCGAAACTTCCTTGTCATCTGAATTTCTCAGTATTAATGCAGTGCCTGTCTGTCTTAATTTAATACCCGACAGAATTTCCCCATCTTCAGTTGCAACAACAATCGTCTGGTAATTTTCCTTGATCTTTTTATTGGGTTCCAGGATCGATTCAATCAAATAATCAATCTGTGCACTCCCGCCGAGGCTGCTCATATCGGGTCCAACTCGACCACCTGCCCCGCCGATGGCATGACATTTTAAACAGGTCAGATCTTCTCTTCGGAAAATGATTTCTCCGCGATGTGGGTCACCCAGCTTTTTAACATCATCTACCATTTTAGCCATTTCTTCAGCAGTCAGTTTCATCACGCCCTGTTTGATTTTTCCCGCTGAGGTCACTGCAGTCGTCAATTGGTCATATTTCTGGCCGGAAGAGCTGATTACCTGCAGTATCACTTTGGCTGTTTCGCCTGGAATATTTTTCCCTTTCAAGGATTTCGCAAGATGACCGGAAGCTGCTTTCACTTTAAGGAATGATTGCACCAGACCACGCACATTAACTTTCTGTGTATTAATTTTTTCGAGAAGACCAACTGCATTTGTTGATGCTAACGGAATATTAATTGAAACTAATGCTTCCACCGCCTGTAACCGATCCTGAACAGGGATTTCAGAAGAGATCAATTCCAGTAACAAACTTTGTGAAGTTTTCCCGCCGATGCGTGAAATGGCCTGAAATGCATTTGTGCGAATGGAAGCCTTCGTTGATTGATTCAATATGAATTGTTTTAGTTCAGGCAAAAAACTGGCCTGCTTCCAATAACCAATACATTGAATGGAACTTGATTTAATATTCTGATTTTTTGATTTGAGAAACTGAGAAATGGTTTTGGTATCTGCTTCTGGGATAACCTTTCTTTCCCGAGCAGCGAGTGCTAGTCCTTTTAAAATGATTTCTGCCAACCGGGAATCAACTGGTTGTTTTAAAAGAATCTGATAAACTGTTCCCAGTTCGGCTGAGCTGCCCAAACTTGCAAGCATTTCCAGAACCTGTGCGGATTGTGATTCCGAGAGCTCCCTTTTTTCCAGCATATGAACGAGCACCGGAACAACTTCTGTTTTGTTGATTAGCTTTAAAACAAATATTTGTCGATTAATCTTTCCTTCAAAAAGGGCAGGATTTTTAACAAGCTCTGGAAGCCAGTAAGATTTCAAATCCTTTGCAGTCAGCCAGAATGCATATTCCATGAAATGATCAACCGGGAAATCAATTGCTTTAACTGCAATTTCCATTGCCTGCAATCCGGAAAACTGGCTAAGTGCACGAACGGCTTCAAGTCGAACACGTGGGTGAGGATCTGTTACACTTTGTGCTAACAATTCCATTGCATCGGGGATAGATTTTTTCCAATGAGGAATTACCTTGACAGCAGCTGCACGAATTTTTCCATTTTTTGCATTTAATAATTTTTTTAATAATGGAATATTGGGAGAAGCGAGTGTTTGATAACTCCACAGTGCTTCCAGCAGATGATTTTCATAATCTTCAGAATTGGGATCCAGTGACTTGGAATTAATACTGTCAACAAAGTGATTTAAAGCAGCAATGTTTTTTTTTCCGCGAGAACTAAGAACCCGTTTTGCGTGATGACGCGTCCATCCTTCGGGCGATTTTAGATATTCTAAAAGCTCTTCATCCGATGCATTAACAAGATCAGGACGTTTTAAGACAGGTTTCCCTTTTCGCGTGACACGCCAGATTCGGCCATGTGTGTGATCTCTTCTTTTGTCGCGAAAGTCAACTTCCCCGTGTTGAATAATTGGGTTATACCAGTCCGCAATGTAGATAGCCCCATCAGGTCCCATTTTGACATCAATCGGTCGAAAAGCAACGTGATCGGTTTTAATCAATTCCTGTTGTTCATGAGAAACAAAACCAGCTCCATCTTCCTGGACAAGAAATCTGCAAACCCGATGCCCCCTGAAGTCATTCGTTATCATCTGTCCCTGCCAATCTTCAGGTAGATGACGGCCACTCACAATTTCCAAACCACAATGTTTTGGACTGCCGGGATTCAAACCCCGTAAAATTCGTTCTGCATTATATGCAGTCAAATAATAAGCACCGGGAAGAACCTAGTTGATTCCATCTCCCCCTGCACCATCGGTTGCAAAGG
>JAJRVU010000044.1 GCA_024277145.1 Planctomycetota bacterium | reverse complement strand
GACTTCACGGGGTTGGTATCACTGCAGTTAATGCACTGAGCGAATGGTTGGAAGCGGAAATTCGCAGAGAAGGTCACGTCTGGACAATGGATTTTGTAAGAGGAATCATGAATAACCCTCTTCAAAAGCTTGGAAAATCAGACAAAACGGGAACAAAAATTACATTCAAGCCAGACCATGAAATTTTTCCGGATACAAAATTCACTTACGATACCCTTCGCAAACGATTCCAGGAACTTGCGTTTTTAACACCCGGAATTCACATAAACATTAAAGATGAACGAACAGATCAATCAGATGAATTCTGTTATGAAGAAGGTTTGATTGAATTTGTTAAATATTTGAACCGAACAGAGAATCCTTTGTTTGATCAAATTATTTCTATCCAGGGAGAAGTAGAAGGCGTTGAAGTTAATATTGCGATTCAATACAACGATGGCTTCTCAGAGAATGTTCGCTGCTTTGCTAACAACATTTATAATATTGAAGGGGGAACTCATCTGTCCGGTTTTCGATCTGCTTTAACACGTTCTTTAAACAGCTACGGCAAGAAGTCCGGAATTTTCAAGGAATCTACTCCCTCCGGCGATGATTTCCGGGAAGGCTTGACCGCAGTTATTACAGTTCGGGTTCCTGATCCCCAGTTTGAAGGACAAACGAAAACAAAATTAGGGAACAGTGAAGTGGAAGGGTTTGTGACTTCTGTTGTAAATGAACAACTAACGAAATTCTTTGAAGAGAACCCGAAAGTTGCAAAAATTGTTGCCCAAAAAGGACTCCTTGCAGCAGAGGCTCGTGAAGCTGCCCGAAAACAAAGGGAAATGGTCCGTCGAAAGGGAGCATTAACCACCGGGGGACTTCCCGAAAAACTGCGAGATTGCAGAAGCAGGGAACTTGATCTCACCGAACTTTACCTGGTCGAAGGGGATTCTGCGGGCGGATCTGCAGACACCGGACGTGATTCCAACACACAGGCAATTCTTCCTTTGCGTGGAAAAATTCTGAACGTAGAAAAAGCTCAGCTTGTGAGGGTTCTGGATAACGCAGAAATTTCCAACATGTTCAAGGCAATCGGTATTCCGCCGGGAGCAGAACTGGAAGATATCACCAAACGACGATATGGAAAAATTATCGTCATGACCGATGCGGATGTGGATGGTTCTCATATTCGTACTTTGTTACTGACCTTTATTTTTCGCCATATGCGAGAACTGGTTAATCAGGGTTGCATTTATATTGCCCAGCCTCCTTTGTACAAAGTGATCCAGAAGAAAAAAGTTCGCTATGTTCAGACTCATGAGCAAATGATGACGGAGCTTGTCGAATTCGGATGTGAAGGAAGTACGCTTCTATGTGATGACGGAACGCTTTTTGAAGACAATAATTTCACTAAAGTTGTTGAACTTGTCTCTCAACTGGAAGAACCATTTTTAACTCTTGATCGACGCGGATTGGAATTGAAAGTCCTTGCAAGCCATCGAAATGAAGGCTCAATTGATCTACCAAAATATCGTGTCTTTCTTGGTCGGACAGAACATTGGTTTACAAATAAAGAAGCCCTGGACAAATTCCGAACCGAACAGGAAGCAAAACTTGGCGATGAATTAAGCGTTGCTGATGAAGATGATCCTACTGAACCAACCGATGTAAATGATGAAGAAAATGGAGAAGACGATTCAAAGGAATTGCAAATTCAGGTGAATGATCTTCATGAAGTTCGTGAAATCAATAAAATATTAACCGAACTAAAATCCTATGGCATTAATGTTGAACATTTCATTTCGCCGGGAAACAAAAACGGGGAACCTGTTTATCTCTTTACCATTTGTAATGACGATGGAGATGTAAAACTTTCCAGCCTGCGAGATTTAATGTCTTCGCTACGAAAAATGGGTGAAAAAGGAAAAATGGTCACTCGCTTTAAAGGATTAGGCGAGATGAATTCCGATGAACTGTGGGACACAAGTATGGATCCGGAGAAGAGAATTCTCCTGCAGATTCAAATTGAGGATGCAGCTGCAGCGGATGAAATTTTCCGCGTTTTGATGGGTGATCACGTTGAACCGCGTCGGGAATTCATCGAGAAACATGCTCTTGATGTCCGGGATCTTGATGTCTGAAATAATTTAAATCAGGAACCACCGATGGGCTCAGATCAACACGGATTTCTTCGATCAGAACGAAATATCTTCTGGTGGGATTTCCTTTTCTTTTTCCTGAAAAGAGTCGGTGAATAATTTTTCACCCTTTGAATTCAAATCGGTTCGAGGCAGCGGAATTCGCTTAGGCTTGTTGTTGAACTTGCCAATCAGTTTTGAAATGGGATTGGATTTCATCAACGATTTTTTCTGATTGGTTTCCAGTTCTGATTTTATCGGTGCAGGTGTGTTGGCACTGGTCTGCTGGATCAGGGATGTTTCCCCTTTTTGATTTTTTATCTTTGTACGTTTGGATGATTTATCGTTTTTAACCATCGAAGCAGCAGCAGCAGGACGATCAATCTGGACAGAAGATCGACTTGAACTGCAGCCACTGAAAGTGACCGCCAGTAATAACAGGGATAGATTTATTATTCTCAAAATGGACATAAACTGTTTCGCTATATGTGCTTCGTTAAATTTCAGAGTTCCGTATGGAATTTCTTCATGAAGAAGCAAATAACAGAATAAGCCTTTGATGTGAAGAGGAAAATATATCGCTGAATTTGAAAAAGCATTAACCATAATGAAATCAATTGGTTACGCGAATTCTTCAAGTTGAGTTTCATGGAAATGTCGGGTCATAGAATGCAGATTATTCCGTTGGATAGACCAGCATGAACAGCCACTCAGCAAGCATTGCCGGTTTATCAGTTCCTTCTACTTCGATGATATTTTCCGTTTTGATCAGGTAGTGCTGATTTCCCCGGTCTTCAATATTCATCAGTTTTGCTTTACAACGAATGCGAGAGCCGACGGGAACGGGCGATATGAATCGAATTCGGTCAAACCCATAATTGAGGCCATATTTAACATGTTCGGGATAAGGCTGGCCGGACATCTGTCTTGATAAAGCAGTCAGGGTGGATAACGTCCAGAATCCAAAAGCAATTGTTCCTCCGAATGGACTTTCTTTTTTTGCTCTTTCAGGATCAGTATGAAGCCAGTCCGTGTCACCCGTTGATTCCCCAAACTGGTTGACTGCATCCTGGTTGACATCAAACCAGTTAGAAACCAGATCCTGATTGTCGTAATATTTTTTAATTTCCTGAATCGCTTCTTCGGGAGTAAACATGATTTTTATTTCTTTTGATTTTAGGTGTGAATATCAATGTTTTATTTAGTGGTGAAAAGTCTTCTTTAATCTCTTTTCTGCATTCACTGGCTACATATTTAATTAGGTGAAATATTTTTTTAATTCATCACGCAGGGTTTATTAAGAATATTTCCTAGCTTAAATCAGTTATGTTTGGCGATGTAATACTTCTTTTTTTTCTTTGTGTCTTCGCGTCTTCGTGGTAAAAAATATTCATTTTTATCTTCTCTGTGATTCATTGTCAGGCTACAGCCTGACCTACTCTAACTTAAGTAGAAAAAGGGATTATTCCTGATCCCATCCCCCTGCTTCTCTGAGAGCATTTGTTTCTTCGATCGCTAATTGATGTAGTGTCACATAATCTGTTTTACTGATTCGATTCAGTGGGAAATCTCCCGGTTCATAAATGACGTAATGAGAAGGTCTCATATAAGCTGCAATTCCTTTTGCGTGTTCTTTTAATTTTTCGAAGTCCAGATTTGACCCCTCTTTCTTTTCCAGAAAAAGGACAATTCCTTCGGTGAAAATATCATGAGGGGCGCCGACTGCTCCACAGATATTCACATCCTCTTTCATACCTGCAAAATGATTTTCCAACTGTGCAGGATGGATTTGGTACCCTTTCGGTTTGATGACCAGTTTTGACCTCCCTTTGAATAACAGCCCTTTTTCCGTCATTGCTCCCAGGTCACCTGTGTAACAAACGCCCTCTTTTGTCACTGTTTTTTCGTAAGCTTCTTTGTTGTTGACATATTCGATGAAAACCTGCGGGCCACTGAAACAGATTTCTCCAGTTTCCCCATCGGGCAGAACTTCACCCGCTGTTCCGTCTTCGTTCATCGGTTTACGAATGGTCAAAGGAGTGATTGGTGCGGGGAATCCGACACTGTCGACAAGGCCTTCGGTCGTTTTTTTCAAGCCAGAGTAGGTTACGAATCCTGCCATCTCAGTCAGTCCAAGCCCAGTTGCAATTTGTGGAACCATATCGAATAACTGGTTAACAAATTGTTCCGTCACCTGCTGGCCACCAAAAAGAACGCTTCCCACGGAAGAAAGATCAAACGAAGAATAATTTGGCAATCTCCACTGCATGTTAAACATGGCAGGAATTTGCCCGAACATTTCAACTTGATATTTCTGGATTGCTTCTAATGTATTCACTGGATCATAAACATGAAGAATGATCCCTGTTCCCCCGGTGAAAAAAGTTGTCATTAATGCTTCCCCCTGGCATCCGACATGCGAAGGAGGAAGGTTCATCAACATTCGAAGGCCACCAAAGGTATTAAATCCTGCAGCCATACACATGTTTTGCGCGGTGAGGTTTCGGTGGGAAAGAAGCGCCGGTTTTGGGTATCCGGTGGAACCCGTTGTATAAATGACCTGTGCACCATCGGTCGGTTTTGCAGTAGAGTGTCGTTCTTCATAGCGTTTCCAGATTTCAGAATTTTCTTTGTCCGAGAGTGCTTTCTTAGTTGTTTCCGCTGCATTATCCAGAAAAGTTTCAAAAGAAAGGGAGCCTTCGATTTCTTCTCCCGGGCTGGCAAGCTGCATAAAATGTTTTACATACGGGCACTCTTTCTGAACTGCTTGAGCGATCTTGCCAAAGTCAGCAACATCGGTTTTTCCAAGAAAGACAAAACATTTTGCTTTGATTAAATCAAGAGAACGGACAACTTCAGGTGCTTTCAAACGAAGGTCAACCGGTGCATGAATGACTCCAATTTTAAAACAGGCATATTCCAAAGCAATGTGTTCAATGGTTAATGGGAGGTGTGTTGCCAGAAAATCTCCTCGTTGAAAACCCATCTTGCATAATTCAAGAGCAATTTTTGTTGAGTAGTTTTCAAGTTCCTGATAAGTCAGTTCACGTTCTGTATCGAAGTCAATGATTGCTAACTGGTCAGGCTTTTCCCGTGCCCATTTTTCCAGAGAACTGTGAACCAGATGTTGTTCTGCAAATTCGGATTCATAATATTCGAGTGTGTATTTTTTCAAAACTTCACTGATCGATTGGTCGCTCATGGTCGGTATCAATTTCTAAATTAAAATGGAATACACAAAAAACAGATAGAAATATTCTGGTGAATAAAGCTCTTATATCAAAGTTATTTTTCTTCTGAAAGATGACTGCTTCCTACAATCACCTGTTCGGTCAGGCGTGGTCCGAGAGTCGGCCCGAAAAAGCTGACGCTTGCTTCATATTGGCCTCTGAGATACTGTTTTTCGCTTAAAATATAGCTTAACCAGACATCAGCCAGTCCGCCAATGACTGCGTATTTTGCGCCTGTTGCCTGGGATGTTTTTTCTTTAATGTACATTCCGAGGTCGGCGGCCATCTCTCCGGGAATTCCGACAATCACCAGATCGCCAACGCGGACAGAGACCGATTTTGTTTCCCGAGGGAACATGATGGGGAGCATTTTTGTAAGGAGTTCTTCACTGAGGCCATATTCTTTTCCGCCGGTCGCCATAAAATTGGGGTGCCAGCTATTTTCCGGTAATGTGACATCTTGTGAATGGAATTTGAAGACAACATTTTTTTCAGTTTTTGTATGCTGCCATTGTTTCCAGCAAAGAATTCCGAGTTCAGTGCCATACTTATCTGCTTTCTCCCATCGGCTGCTTCCTGAATCAGGTCTTGAAGCAGTTGTCTGATCTCCTTCTGCTCCATTGTGGTACATCACGGTGACATCCTGACCGATAAGTGATTCCATTGTTCGTTGCAAATGGCCGGGCCAGCCTGCAGAGAAAAGCATTTCCCGGGCTGTCATGAATGTGGGGTGTGCCGTGAAATTGACGAGGACCGCCAAAGCCGTTCCATCTTCTTTATCAATTCGTGTGATGGTCAAGTCTTTATCAACAGGGCCATTTTTAATACTGCGATTTCGATTCCATCCGTCAATTTGAATTCGTGATGTACCAACTTTAACCGGAACAGGATTTTTTTCTGCTTCCTGAATCAGCTTGACAAATTGATTAATTGTAAATTCGTAGAGTTCAGGATTATGAATTCCAAGCTGGGGAATATTAAAAACATTTTTCGGATTGATCGCATTCATTTCAATGCTTGCATGGGAGTGGCTGGCCAGAAGGATCACCTGATTTTCATTCCATCCATCGTTTTTCAATCGGGAAAGAATTTCCGGTTTCATGGAGGGAGAAAATCCCAGCATGTCTGCGGTGACAATTGCGAACTTGGTTTGCCCGTCAAAAAGAACGACAGCTTTTCCCATGATTCGATCATGCACACCTTCTGCAGGACGATTCATTCTCTCCCCGTATCCACCCAAAGGAGATTTTAGTTCCAAAGGTGGAGTGAGATTGATTCGGGCGACTCCTGCTTTCCGTTCTGATGCATTCGATTCCTGTAGAGTTGAACAAATTAAAAGCAGGAAACAGAAAAAAGAAACCCGCTGAAAATGATATGAATTTGTCGTCATTTGTTGTTTCTCCAGAAGATGAAACCTGAGTTAAATTTTTTTCTGAACAAATTTCTGGAATCAAATGATTTTATCCGAGAAATTATGAATCAAAATGTTCAACTGTTTTTTGTGCGAAACTGTCCCATATTGCTTCCATGTGCTATCAGAAACAGCTTGTCCGAGTATAATGGCTGGTCAAATGATTGAAAAGCAGATAGTAAGCAAATTGTCTTTTTCAGCATATTTTCTGCTGATTTCTGCAAAGTTATATAAATGAAACAGGTGCTCAGTTCTCCTGATTCCCAATTATCAAAGGATCAATTATGACGGAAATGAATCGTCAAATCTTATTAAATCGACGTCCGGAAGGCATGCCTGTTGAAGAAGATTTCAAACTGGTTGAAACCGAGCTTCCTGAATTGAAGGATGGGGAGTTTCTGGCAAAAACCATTTACCTTTCTGTTGATCCTTATATGCGAGGTCGAATGAATGATCGGAAATCTTATTCAGAACCATTCAAGCTTGATGAAGTGATTGGTGGCGGAACCGTCAGTCGGGTGGTTCAATCAAAGAATCCCAAATTTAAAGAAGGTGATATCACTGTTGGAATGCTGGGTTGGCAGGAATATGCAATCAGCGATGGAAAAGGTGTCAGGAACGGAGTGCCCAAAGGGATTCCGATGTCCGCTTGCTTAGGCGTTTTGGGAATGCCCGGAATGACTGGTTACTTTGGATTGCTTGACATTGCTGAACCAAAAGATGGTGAGACCGTTGTTGTTTCCGGTGCAGCAGGCGCAGTTGGATCGTTGGTCGGGCAGATCGCAAAAATCAAAGGCTGTCGGGTAATCGGGACAGCTGGTTCTGATGAAAAAGTAAATCATATCGTTAATGATCTCGGATTCGATGCAGGCTTGAATTACAAAACAAGCCAGAACTATTACAAGGATCTTAAAGAATTATGCCCGGATGGAATTGATGTTTATTTTGATAACGTTGGTGGTCCGATGACCGATGCAGCTATTGCATTAATTAATACACACGCACGAATCAGTATTTGCGGACAGATCGCTCTTTACAACAGTGAAAAAGCAGAAGAAGGCCCACGTTTTCTTTGGAAGTTAATTGAAAAGCAAGCAAAGATTGAAGGGTTCCTTGTCTTCCAGTTTGTGAAAAAATACAAACAGGCTTATCAGGATCTGACGCAATGGGTGAAAGAAGGAAAAATTCAATACAGGGAAAATATTACTGAAGGAATTGAAAACACGCCGAAGGCATTCATTGGAATGTTCCACGGTGAAAATACAGGCAAACAGATTGTGAAGGTTTCAGAAGAATAGAACATCATTCATTCAACGTTTGCTTATAGAAACAACATTGATAACGAATATTGGAAATTAATTAGAAGGTAGAACTTATGTCTGATCTTAAAGGGAAAACATTATTCATTACAGGTGCCAGTCGGGGAATTGGGAAAGCGATTGCCCTGAGAGCTGCACAGGATGGAGCTAATATTGCGGTATTAGGAAAATCTGCAGAACCGAATCCCAAACTGCCTGGAACTGTTTATTCTGCAGTGGAAGAGATTGAAGCAGCTGGCGGAAAAGGATTGGCTTGTGTAACCGATATCCGTTTTGAAGAACAGGTTCAGAAGGCTGTTGATGAAACGGTCGAAAAGTTTGGCGGGATTGATATTCTGATCAACAATGCAAGTGCTATCCAGTTGACCCCTACATTAAAAACAGAAATGAAACGATATGATTTAATGCATCATATCAATACACGGGGAACGTTCCTTTGTTCCAAGTTATGCCTGCCTCATTTATTAAAAGCAGAGAACCCGCATATCCTGAATTTGTCTCCTCCATTAAATATGGAAACCCGTTGGTTTGCGCCACACGTTGCTTATACGATGGCCAAGTTCGGTATGAGCATGTGTGTTCTGGGCATGTCGGGTGAATTCAAAAAACAAGGTGTTGGCGTGAATGCCCTTTGGCCTCGAACTGCAATTGCAACTGCAGCGGTTCAGAATTTACTGGGCGGGGAAGAGGCGATGGCTCGATGTCGGAAACCGGAAATCATGTCTGATGCAGCGCATGCAATTCTGACTCGCAACAGCAAAGAATGCACAGGAAACTTTTTTATTGATGATGATGTTCTCAAAGAAGAAGGAGTGACTGATCTGGATCAATATGCCGTCAAACCGGGCAGTGATCTGATCGAAGACTTTTTTATCTAAAAGAGGTCTAAAACAAAATCATTTAACGCCATTAAATCAGAAAGCAGAATTATGAAATCGATAACCGGTATTCTTCTTGCGACAGTTGTGGTGTTCATGTGGGGATTTCTTTTCTGGGGAACTCCTGTTTTTTCTTTTGTTTTTGAAGTTGGAAAAGAGTCACCCGACGAGACCGCTGCAAGATCTGTCCTTAAGGAACATTTTCCGGAGAATGGATTGTATTTTGTTCCTTCTGTAAAAAATGGTATGGAAGAGCGGGAAAAACTTCATAAGGAAGGTCCGGTCGCTTTTGTTTACATGGCTGAACACGATGGTGGTCCCATGCTGAATCCCAAAATGATGGGAATGGGATTTGGGGTGATGTTAATTACAAACATCATCTTGTTTGCCTTGATCAAAGTTTCCTGTTCATCAGATTCCTTTTTCGTAACCCGGTTTCTGGTTGTTTTTATTGCTGGCTTGGCTGCTGCGGTCTGCAATCATGGAGGAGATGCGGTTTGGTGGATGCAGCCCTTACTTTGGAAATCGTACCAGGCGTTTTATCAGATTGTTGAATGGTCCATTTCCGGGACAATCCTTGCCTGGTTTACCGGAAAGAAAAAAGCGAAATCATAAAACGTTATAAACAATTGATATCAAAGAAGATAAGGTGGATTCGTCCGTTCTCGTCGAGGCATCAGCACTCCGATAATATTCACATCCTTAACTTCTTATCTTGCGCATATTATAGACCTGTTCCGGGCTGTAGCCCTCTTTTCCCTTGCTCGAAAAGCTTTACTGATTGAGCCGTCTTCTCCTGTCGGGTGATTATTGAAGACGATATTGGCTGTGAGAACTGGCGAATAAAAATTGCTCGTGACGAATATCACTTTTTTTGCGACAATACCCCAACATTCCTCCTGGAGAGTCGACTGAATTTATGTAGCCGGGAAAGTCGATGGGGTATAATTGTTTAATCAAACATTCCTGATGGAATAATCTCAAGAACGCTTAAGCCAGAAACGCAGAAATAGAATGACCCAGTTTTTTGAAAAGAAGGATCGATGGGGACATGGAAATGCTCTGTGGGTCATCGTGTTTATGGTCTTTCTTATTCCTATTGCATGGTGGTCTTTCAAACAGATTGATCTCGAAAACGATGTGGAAAACTGGCTTCCTTCCGACGATCCCCAATCAAAAATTCTCAGTTGGTATCATGAATATTTTGTTTCGCAAGACCGTGTGATTGTTTCATGGGATCATAGCAGGCTGGACGATCCTCGCATTGCCCGATTTGAGAAAAATTTGATTGGTGATATTCAACCTGATGGCTCCCGAAGAAATGGCGTGAAATATGTTGAAAGCGTGATTACGCCAGCGGATGTTGTCAAAAGGATGGAAGATCATAAAGTATCCCGTGAAGAAGCCCTTCAAAGACTTAATGGAATATTGCTTGGAACCGGACCTTTAAAAATTGTTCTTTCAAAAAAAGGCAAGCAACATGAAAAGGATCTGGTTAAGGAAATTCAATCTCAGTTGAAATCCAAATTAAATCTGATTGCTTCAGTCGATAAGCCAATTGATTTTTTTGATGAAATTGAAGGTGTCCTGAATAGCGACGACGATTTTGAAGAAGAAGATTTTGAAGAAGAAACTGAAACAGAAGAAGACTTTGAATCATTTGTTTCACATGAATATGACCTGGAAGTGTTCTGGCCCCAGATGCATTCCAATCAAGTGGTTTTAAAAGAGGTTAAAAAACTTCTCTCAGACTTCCATTGGCATGATGCAGAGAAAAATGACCCGAAGCTTATTGAAAAAGTATTTATTCAACCATTCGGACCGGTTGCTATTTCTGTCGTGATCAACGAATTAGGAAGCGAAAACGGTCGAGAGGCTTTTAAAGCAATTCGGCAGGCTGCCTATGATGCAGGAATTAAAAAAGCGGATTTACATATTGGTGGTCGACCTATTACGACTTCTGAATTAAACCAGTCGGTTAAACGCGCAGCCTGGAACTCCCAGTACACTTGGTCAGAGCCTCAGAAAAAATCCATCATTCTCACATCCATGCTTCTTTCGGTGCTGTTGGCTTTCCTGATGTTGAAAAGTGTCAGGCTTGCACTCCTTGTTCTGGTAGTTTCACTTTATACAACTTATCTTGCAATTTCGGTTGTCCCGGTGACGAATGGTAGCATGAACATGGTTCTGGTTGTTATGCCGACGTTGCTTTCGGTTTTAACAATTTCAGCAGCAATCCACGTTGTGAATTATTGGAAGCATGCAGCTCATGAGGACTTGCACACCGCGGTTCCAAACGCAGTTCGTATGGCTAAAAAACCATGTGTTCTTGCAAGTTTTACGACGGCAGTCGGTTTGCTTTCACTAACGACAAGCCCGCTTGCACCGGTTCGGGATTTCGGTCTTTATTCTGCAATTGGCTGTTTGATTTCCTTAATTGTTGTGATTTATTGCCTCCCTGCACTGTTACAGTTCTGGCCTGCCAAACCTCCTAAAAGAGCAGACATGGATCATCCAGCGTGGAGACTGTTTTCAAACTTCCTGACAAGTTTCCGCACCCCCGTCACTATTCTTTCGTTGGTTGTTCTGGGAGTGTCCGTTTACGGATTAAAATGGTTTCAAACAGAAACAAAAATCATCCGTTATTTTCCTGAAGAATCTCAACTCGTTCAGGATTATAATTTTCTTGAAAACAACATTACTGGAATTATTCCTGTTCAAACAATTATCCGGTTTGAAAAAGATTCTGATGAGGGACTCAACTTTATTGATCGTATGGAAATCGTTCGAGCCATTGAAAACAAAATTCGCAAACATCCGGAAATCAGCGGAACAATGTCTCTTGCTGATTTTCAACCTGTCATGAAAAGACCGCCGGAAACAGCTCGTTTCGGGACAAAACTAAAATATAATCGACGTGCAACTGAAACGGAAAAGCGGATCAGGAATGAATCCGAATCAGGAACAAAGTCCTTCCTGGGATACGCTACAGAGTCTGCTGATCTTTACGAAAAAGGAGATCAGAAACTGGCGCGGAAAGGGGATGAAATCTGGAGAATTTCTGCGCAGGTTGCAATCCTGAGTGATTACCACTATGGCAAACTGACGGAAGACCTGAACCAGATTTGTCAATCCGAACTCAAACATTATGCGGGTGTAGGACATCATGTAACAGGGATGGTTCCTTTATTTTTAAGAACGCAGGAAGCTGTTCTGGAAAGTTTGATACAAAGTTTCGGGCTTGCCTTTGCAATCATTGCTGTGGTGATGATGATCCTTCTGAAAAATCCTCTTTCCGGATTACTGACGATGATTCCAAACCTTTTACCGATTGGAATTATTTTTGGATTAATTTCCTGGGCAGGAATTGCGGTTGATATTGGTATTATGATTACTGCTTCTGTTGCATTGGGTATTGCTGTTGATGGAACAGTTCATCTGCTGACATGGTTCCAGTCGGGAATTCGTGAAGGGTTGACCCGGCGAGAAGCAGTGACCCGCGCAATGGTTCATTGTGGACCAGCGATGTGGCAAACCAGTGCTGTTGTCGGGTTAGGATTATTAATGCTTTACCCTGCTGATCTTCTCCTGATCAGTCGGTTTGGCTGGTTGATGGCTGCACTCATCGGGACTGCATTAGTCGCTGATTTGGTAACACTTCCTGCTTTTCTTGCAGGGCCTTTGGGAGCCTTGATCGAAAAAACAATCTTGAAAGAACAGGAAAAATTAAAAGAGTCCTCCTCATCAATAAATAGTGAAATGCTTCATTCATCCAGCAGTTCAGTCAATGACCCGAAGTCGTTTCGAGTGATTTCAGACTCAACTAAAACGGACACAATTACTCATTAATCGAATATCTGATTATACTTTGCATTCTTTTCGTCTATAATAGATATGATTGGGATATTGGCGTGAATTCGCGCCGTCTTTAGAGTGTTTCTAAAATTGTTGTAGAAGGATTAAGTGTTATTCCGACTATATATACAGTGCACCACGTTCTATATCATTTCTAGTCATTGTCTAGTCATTGAAATGCTTCCAGGCATAGAGAATATTGTTAGGAGAAAAGAAGTTGTCAGAATTTGTTGAACCGCTGGGAATGCGGATTCTCATTCGGAAAGATGAAAGTCGACATCAGACTAAAGGGGGAATTGTTCTTCCTGATGCTGCGGAGATTCCGAATATTACGGGTCGCGTGGTAGAAATCAGCGTTCAGATTGACCGTGATGAAGACTTTCCCATTAATAAATATGACAAGGTTCTGTTTAATCCTCACAACGCAATTCCCGTCGATTTTGAATCGGACAACCTGCTTTATGTTGTCCCGGTGGAAGACGTTGTTGCTGTTTTTCGACGTGACACAACAATCCCGCGAATGGTTGATATTGATGAATCAACGGAATTGGATGAATTCGACGACGGTTATGATTTCAGTGATGACGATTGAGAAATATTAACGGAATTAACCAGGCTCTAATCCTCTACACGTAAATGAAACTCGTTGTTAAATCACAGGATTGGTAAGGACCCCGATTTTTTCAATTTCTGCATACATCACATCTCCCGGTTTCAGGAACTTTCCTTTTGCCACGCCAACTCCTTCTGGTGTTCCTGTTGAAATAACATCTCCCGGTTCAAGAGTGGTGATACTTGAAACAAATTCTATGATGGCAGCAACCGGGAAAATCATTCCCCCTGTTGTTGAATCCTGTTCAACGGAATCATTGACCTTCAGGTTCATTTTGAGAGTTTGAGGATCAGGAACATCCTCTGCAGAAACAATGCAAGGCCCCATCGGGCAAAAAGTGTCGTGCCATTTTCCATGAAGCCAATCAAAGAAGCCATCTTTAGAACGTTCATTTCGATCAGGGTTTGGTCGGAAAAGCCTGTCGGAAATATCGTTGATAATTGTGTACCCTGCAACATATTTCAATGCATCTGTTTCTTTCACATGAGAACATTTTTTTCCTATGACGATAGCAAGTTCCAATTCCCAATCGATATGGTCCGGTGAGTTCACAGGAATTTTAACCGGATCGTTCGGATGAGTCAGCGTTGTGGTCGGAGGTTTCATGAAAAGATAAGGGAATGTTTTAGACCGTTCTTCCGCACGTCCGCCCCCTTCTTCAATATGCTTGGAGTAATTCCCTGCAAGCAGCATAATTTTTTTCGGTTCAGCAATCGGCACCAGTAACTTGACATCATCCAGAGAAACAGAAAGCTGATTCTTTTTTTCTTCGGAAAGTGCTTCGATTTTTGAGTTTAATTCCTGGATCGTTTTTTGAGAATCTCCGCCGGGAAGAAACGCCAGAACGGATTCAGAATCAGGAAGGCTGACACCCAGTTCTTTTGCAGCATTTGTTAAAGGAATGATTCCTTTTTCAGAATAGAATCCAATGGATATTTTTCGGTTACTGTCAAATCTGCAGAGTCTCATGATAAACGACCTTAATATTTCAGTTGGTAATGGATTGTTTTATTCCAGTTTGGCGAAGTTTGAAAAGAATCTCAATTCAACACGGTATACTGACGCTGGAATTTCCGGGAATTCAGACAAATACTCCGAGAAGCTCAAGTATCTAAATGTATTCTGGCCCGGTGTTTGCGAATATTCCCAAAGAAAAGGACTTGATTGTTGATCCTTTTGTACAAAGGATTCGTTTTAGAGTACCGAATGGATTTAAATGGATTCCAATTTTTCAAACAGGTTATGAAGATAAAACGTAACAACTAAACGGGCAATGTTTTTTAAAGCTCTTTTGTTAGATATTTATTTGGAGAGAAAAATGTTTACGTATATATTATTCCTTACACCAGCATTATTGCTAATGCTTTGGGCGCAGTGGCGAGTGAAGTCTGCCTATGCTTCTGGAATGAATATTGATGCACGACTTTCCGGTGCAGCAGCAGCACGTCATTTGCTTGACTCTGCAGGGTT
>JAJRVU010000043.1 GCA_024277145.1 Planctomycetota bacterium | reverse complement strand
GTTTGGTTCTTGCAGCAATCACACCATGAAGCACAGAAACAGGTTCATTCCCCGTTGCAACTTTATACATGTTACTGAATGCCAGAATCCGCCTGCCCGGTGAAGCTGTCTGCTTTTCATTTAGTTTAAAGTAGGGAAGATCCAAGTCTTCACCTTGCAACTTCAAAACAGCTAAATCCAGCTTTGGCTCAATCGCCACTACAGAACCGGTAAAACGCCTGCCATCATTTAAAACAATTACAACTTCATCACGGTCAAGAACGTGACTCCAAACAGTCACAATGTGTCCTTGAGGAGAAACCAGAAAACCCGTTTCGTAAGAGTATAATTTTTTAATCCCACCTGCACCAAATATTTTTACCATTCGAGGAAGAACATATTCGATAGTTTTCGCTGATCTTTGAGCGCAGGCAACCTGTTCGGCTGAAATCATAAACAGCCCTGAAAGCAGGAGGAAATAAATTAGATTTTTTGTAATTGAAGAATTCATGTTTAATTCAAATGGCCTTTATTTCTTCTTTTTAAATTGAAGGTTTTCAATTTCAATTTCCCGATAAAGTTGATCTCCATGAATAATACGAATATTTTGTGGAAAATAGATGGAGTTATATTTTGAAACTTTGCTCCACCGAATCGAACAGGGATCAACCCCATCCTGCAGAAACAGGTCCATTCCCGTTAAATTTAAATCTGAAACAGAATACAACCACCTGACCATAACCCCCTGATAGACAGAAACCAACACATGATGATACTTCTGATTGATTTCATCGCTTGTTTTTTCTGGTTCATAACCCAAATAATAAAAATCGGTGAACCCATTCTGTCCTTGTTTTAAAAGTCTGAATAAATGATTGATTGCAGTCAGTAATCCACCTGTTCCTTTTGGCTCATCAATTGCTTCTCCATCTAACAATTGAACATAGGCTTGATCATTGATTTCCAGTCCAATTGCTTTTTTTGTGATCAGAAATTCCGCTTTTTCTCCTTTGTCCGTTCGACCCATAATTGTGCAATGATTTT
This sequence comes from Planctomycetota bacterium, assembly GCA_024277145.1. Classification (GTDB taxonomy): domain Bacteria; phylum Planctomycetota; class Planctomycetia; order Planctomycetales; family Planctomycetaceae; genus JAJRVU01. The sequence goes on along the minus strand of JAJRVU010000043.1, from coordinate 15,236 downwards.
CAAGTTTTGAATAATCCCCCCATTTTTTTATCGAATTCAGAAATCGATTTTGTTCCTTCTCATTAAAATAATAATTTGCATATCCCGGTTTTGCTTTGAAAAGATGCATATGCTTTTTGGGAGGCTTGGGTATTTTTTTCTTTTTCATAAACGAAGGTAATTTGAAAGGAAGTTTTTTCGATTTCTTTCCCCAGCCGGGATCCGGCAATGAATATTTATTTAGCTCGCTTTGCAGGTGAAGCCCACTTAACCTCACACGAATTTCTTTCCTTTGATCATTTTCACGATAAACGATCGGAACAATCCAGCCTTTGGGAAAAATTCCGAGAATATTCTTATACTGATTTAAACTTGTGATTGGTCTGCCAGCAAATGAAATAATTCTGTGATCAATCCGCAATCCCCTGCGATAAGCATCAGAAGTTTCAAGGATATCTTCAACTCTCAGATTACCATCTGAGTCTGAAACAAGATACGCTCCCAAAGTTGCATGATCCACAACACGTCCACTTTTTAAATGTCCCATAAAATGTTTTATTTGATTGATCGATATTGCATAACCTGCTCCTGAATTGACACGTCCTCTTTTTTCAAAAGAGGCACGGCCGTTAATTCCAATAATTTTTCCGGTCGAATCAAACAACGGTCCACCGGAATTCCCAGGATTTATGGAACTGTCAACCTGAATGCAATCAGTGTATTCAAGAAAAGAATTGGAAGGATACTGATACCGATGTATTCCACTAACTATTCCATACGTCACCGTAGGTTGAAAATCACTCGCTAATAGAAAAGGATTTCCGATAACATACGCCCAGTCCCCCACTCGCACAGAATCACTATCACCCATTTCTGAAACAGGGAAATCATTTCTCCCGAGTAATTGAATCAAGGCAACATCACCCGTCGGATCAAGACCGACAAGAATTGCATCGTAAACTTTTCCGTCATTCAATCCACACTTGAAAAACGGATTCGTTCCTGCAACTACGTGGTAATTAGTCAAAGCAAAACCTTTGGGTGAAATCAGCACCCCGGACCCACCACCTCCACCATCAGCCCCAAAAACGGCTACAACTGAAGGCGAAACTTTTTTAATAACTTGAACTCGTTGTTTTTCCGCTTTCAGAACAACAGAATCAATCGCATAGAGTGAGAACCCTTGATTTAAAAAAACAATCAGGGCCCCTAATATGAAATTATATTTAAAAACACGAGTCATTATTAATTCAAACTTCTTTAAGAACGTTTGGACTGTTTATATTTTATTTACGATCTTCTTAGCATTCACAAATTATTTAAGGAGCCTTGCATTGGCTAAATCAAGATGATCAGAAATATCAAGATTGGAACCAAAATCTACAAGGATGATTAAATCTCGCACGCCGGAAACATCCAGATCAAATTCACGCGGATCATCATCACCACTAACATCAGCCTCTAGCAATTTTTTTGAATCAGCAGAAATCACAATGTGCACATTTCCCAGTTTTTTAACCGAATCATCAATTCCCATCACAGCCTGAAATCGCCTGTAATTTCCCGCCAAACGATAACGAAGATAGGTTTTAGAATGAATGCACAAACCTTTCTCGTACTTTTTCCGACCAAGCCGAAGGGGACCACCATCCATGTTTCGATCCTTCTGGTATTCCCATTTCACGTCAAAAAAAGGGGTGTAAACAACCTCAACCGGTTTCATTTCAGAAAGATATTGAATTTTCCCCAAACTGAAATCGAGCCTCTTCAATGAATGAGCAGGTATTTTGATTTTTCCTCCAACTAATAATTCAGCCTGATAAAAAGATTCATCAGCAATCCGAATAATAGAAGCAAGATTCACAATGGAGTTATTTTGCAGAACAGCTTTGCATACAGCATTTGTGTTCGTTTTTTGTTTACGAGCATAGATAAGTCCAAACACTTTTTTTCTGTTGGCTGATATTTCAGAACCCTCCATAAGAAAATTAATTTTTTCTTTCGTAATAGACGTAATTGTTCCATCCAGATGATCAAGGATGTCACCCTTCCTAATCACCAGCAAATCCTGTTTATGATTCCGTGAACACAATTTATCCCAGGAATTAATAATATTATTGTCTCCTGTCCCCAAACGAATATTGGAAATCGTATCCAAGTGAAGAACCGTTTCCCCAACATCATCCGAATTAATCGAAACATCATTATTATCAATCAGGATCTCATTTGAAAAAAAAGAAGTTTCATCCGTCAATTGAATTGTCAGAAACTCTTTATCATGGGAATCTGATTCTTCCGGTTCTGGATAAACAATCTCCAGTAGGCTGGAGACTGGTACCTTTTTCTCTTCTTTCTCGATAACAAACAAAGCTTCTTCAGAAGAGAGCGATTTCAACTCACCTTTAACCTGAGTTCCATCAAGAAGATTTGCATCAACTTGTGAAATCAAAGTAACAAGAGTTAATAAAATATAAGTCATATCCAGTTTCTAATTCTTACAGAAGACTGTTTCTACTAGAACAATCAGTTTTCATTCTTCTTTGTTGCCGCTTTTCGAGTTGCCAGTTTCCGAAAATACTTTTCGACAGCTTGACGGTAATGAGCGGGGAACTGTCGATTAATCATACTTTTTGCTTTTGCTTCTTCTTTAGGAGGGAGCCCTCCCCATCCACCCTGTTTAATCAGTTTTTTCTCGTCAACATTTCCAGGAGCAACCCGTCCTTTAATTCTGCTTTCCTCTGCTGGCTTTGAATTTCCAGACAATTTCCCACCACTCCCTGATGAAGACGATGAGGATTTGCTCTGCTCTTCCTTCTTTTTAATCAATTCGTCAAGGAGAGCAATTATTTCTTTCTGGATCGTTTGCGCTTTGGGTCCACCATGTCCCAAATCAAGGCGACGACGAGAGTCACCCATTTTATGGGATATTTCGCCTATTGATTTCTCTTTTATTTTCGCGATTTCATATTTCATCAGGCGAGCTACATTCAAATAGCTTTCGGGGACCTGCTCTGTATTTTCCAACAACTGTTCTAATGTTTCGATACTCTCTTTTTTCAGAAATAGTTTCTGCTGACAAATTGCTAGATAAAAAAAGTATAACGACGGATCAATAACCTGTTTCACATCCGTTTTCTTGAAAACAACCAAAGCATCGTCATATAATTTTCTACGGGAAAGGTAACAACCATAAAATAAACCCATATTAGCACGATAAAATTCGCCCATCTCTTCACGTTCCAGAAGTGCATTGCCCTGAGGGATAAACGGACTCCTCTGATAAACACATCGTTCTACAAACCGTTTGGTATCCAGATCAACTTGTTGAAAAGTTTCAACAACCAATTCAAGCAATTCCTCAGGAGAGCGTGAATCATTTCCCCATTTCTTTTCAATAGATTCAACAACTTTTGAATCCGTTTTCTGATTTTCCACCCATTCCATTGTCTTCGCTTTAACAACTTCATATTTCATCGGCGTATAAACGGTCTCTTCTGCCATACTTGTTGAACAGCAAACAGAAACAATGGCTACAATAGATAAACAGATTTCCCTAGCAGTTGAGCAATTTAATTGAGTGAAATAGTTCATTGAACTCATTGATTTCTCCCCGTAGACATTCCGTAAGTTGCATCTTGAATTTTTTCCTGTCTGGCAGATAATTTTTGCAGTTGGAAAACAAGGTCATCATCCAATGCCTGCTCTCCTTTAATCAATTTTCCAATTTGAAGAGTCCTTCGATTAATTCGCATTTGAAGAGCCCTGAACATTTTCAATTCCGCAATCTGCTGAATTAATGATTCTTCTTTCTGCTGTTGTTGCTGGGATTTTCCTGGCTTTTTCTTTTTCTTTGATTTACTTTTCTTAATTTCATTCTGGAACGCTTCAATCAACTCTTTAATGGCTTCAATGACATCCTTTTCCACCTGTCGGGTAAAATTACCAACATCATTTTTCCCAATTCGATTTGTGATAATTTTCATATCATCAATTAACTGCTCAATAGCTTCAGGAAAAGCAACAGAAGTTCCTTCTTCCTTTAGTATTACAAGCGCTTTGTTCGCTTCCAGAATAAGATTTGATTCCTGCGTTGTCAGTTCCCTTGCATTTCCGAAATGACGACTGGTCCATTCCTCTTTTTTTGTTGAAGAGAGATTGACAGTCCCATCATAAACCTGTTTTTGTATAACCAGCATCTTTTGAAAACGGGCTTCAAGCCTGGCCAGTTTTAATTCCTTTTCTTCTTCCCGTAGTTGCCTGAGGATTTGCTCCAAACGTTCTTTTGCCTGTTGCAACTTGGCAATGGCTTCTTCCTGATGTTTTTCTGCCTGCTTCTTTGATTTCTTTTTAAGTTCTTCAAGAACTTTTTTCATTTCTTCCTGAGCCTGCTTAATCTGTTCCCGACCGGGAGTTTTCGGCTCAGTTTTTTCATTTTTATCATCAGGTTTTCCTGAAGGTTTCCCCCCTTGATTCTTGCCGGAGGATTTTTTGCCACCACTTTTCTTTTTCCCTTCAGAAGGTTTCCCTTTACCTCCCTGCTTATTTTCAGAAGAAGACTTCTTTTTTTCTCCCTGACCTTTTTTATGGCCTGAAGTTTTTTTTCCTGACTTATCCTGACTGTTTTTAGAATCCTGTTGTTTTATTTTTTGATGAAGCTTATCTGTCTCTTTTTCTACCTTCTTCTGTTTTTCCAAAAGTTGTCCCGGGCTCATTTTCCTGCCCGAGGCGACCCTGATCCCCTTCTCTGCAGAAATCAGACGACTGACGTTTTTCAGCAAATCACGAATTCTTTTTTTCTCTTTTTCCAGTTCACTCTGCCGATCTTCACTTTGCAGAAGTTCCAGAAGATTCAATAGTTGTTTAACCAGTTCATCCTGCTGATCAATTGCATCTCCCAGTTGACCTTTGGTGATCAACCCGCTGGTTTGTTCCATCTGGGAGAGAATTCGCCCATGTTTGCTTTGCCCTAATGCACGAACAAGCAAATCAGCCCGTTCCGGATCAGTTTTACGGAGATGTTCTGAAAGCTGTAAAAGAAGATTTTCAAATTGCTGATAACGTTGCCCGAGAGTTTCCTGTTCGATTCCCAGTTTTTTTTCTTGAGCAACTATCTGGGTGTTAAACGCCCCAACTATTCCAGCAAAAAATAGTAACAGACAGACCATGAGAATCTTTGATCCTGAAATCCGGATATTTTTTCTCATTAATTCACCTCTATGAAATAGTCTTTATACAATTACAATTTAAATTGATTCAAATCAGCCATTATCGACAAGACGCTTGTTGTCTATCATTCGTTCCATCTATTTTAATCGATAGAGAATTCCATCGAATAGACCTTTTTCTCCGGTTCTGAAAATTCCGTGAAAGAATATTCTTATTACTTTATTCCAAATCAAAGCCTTTCAGTTTCTTCAGCAGATTTTTCTTCCGTATTTGCTCCGTTTTTTCAAGCAATTTCTTCTGATTTTCCAATATCAGCTTCAACTGATTCACTGCCTGATGATATTTCACCAATTCCTGCATTTCCTTGAGAACCAGACGCATTTGGCGAAGAATGCGATCAAGTGATGCAATGCCAGATTCCATTGATTCAATCGGGTTTCGTTCTTTTTGTATTGCCAGTTTAAGAAGACCAAGTTCTTTATCCGATGCAGGAAACAGTTTCGCATTAATATTGGTTAAGGGATCTAAAATACTTTCTTCAAGTCTTTTCACCTTTTTAGAAGTTTGCAAACTATTGTTAATCAATTCATCCAGTATCCCTCGAAATGCCTCTGCGATTTCAACAGATTCAGTTGAATTTTTCCGTACCTGATGAAGAGAGCGTTCCGCAAGAACATCAACAGCCGTTTTCAGTTCTTTCTCCAACTTGGAAACGTCCGAACGGTTATTTGTTGAATCCTTTCTGGAATTCAGGCTAACTACTCTATCTCGATGAGATTCGAGATCACTTTTCGTTTTTTCAATTTCTGAAATAATCTGTTCAAATCGTTTTCTCAAATTGATCTCTTTGCCGTAAAGAATGGAAAGCAATTCTTGCTCACTCACAACAGAAAAAGTATAACTTTCCCCCCTGCTTGAATGAGGACCATTCAACTGGTCACCATCCACTGCAACAACTGATAAAGTAAACTTGCTTCCCTCTTTCAATTCTAAAGGAAGCATGGAAAATCGTTCATCAGACTTACCAGAAGTTGTCTTTAAATCAAACTTCTGTAGCCTTCCCTCAGGAGGAAATGACAGAACACTCTTCGACCACTCGGGCTGTTTATCAATTTTGTATTCAAAATATGCGTTCTCAATTCCATAATCATCTCGAATGACTCCCGTAATCGGAATGACCGCTTTGCGAGTAATTGAAAAACCAATTCCTTTCAATTCAGTCTCCACAACCGGATCCTCATCGATAATCCCATTCACTGTTAAGCGGGCAGGTTCCAAGCTGGCAACGTCATCCTGATCCCACAATTCAATCCGTATCTGGGAATCTGGCTTGAGAATCATTCGATTCCTGAATCCATCTCTCTGGATCAATTCCGATATTGAACTATTCCCTGCTAATTTCGATCCATCAGGTTTCCCTCCGGAAGATTCTTTATCTTCAAGAAATGAAGAAATCCGAAAAGGAATTTGAAGTGATAAAAAATCGGGCTGGATCAGATTCTGTCTATTCTCATCAGAAAGAGGAATTGTGATCGATTCACTCTTTTCATCTTCCTGCCAATGGTATTTCAATTCACCGGAATCTGCATCGTATTGAAGTTCGTAATCCTCGCCTGAAATCCTGATTTTTCTTAATGGTTTATTTGCCCGGGCAACCAGAATAAAATCGGTTTCCATAGGCAGGGAAACGGAACTCCCATTAATAACAATATTCTCTCTTTGAATCTTTCCTTCAGAATCAAAAGAATTCAAGCCTGTGTATTCGGGGTAAAGACATTTTAAATTGACGGAATCAATCCGGGGTGATTCGACAGACAGGACATGATAATACTTGCTCGTCGCAAAATCGCCACCACGAATGGAAAACTGAAGGTTATCCACAAGGGAGCCAATGGAATGGCGGAATTCACGATCTCCCGATTTAGTCAGGTAAACCGTTCCCTTACCTCCTTGCTCTAACGAGTATTTTAAACGGACAACATCCGGAACAACTGCATTCTCGGGAACTTTAACAAGAATGGTCAGGTCAGCACCACGAGGATGCTTGTATTGAAAGTTCTTAAAACCTTTGATGACATCACCGGGCTGGGAGACAATACTGACTTCTAAAACCGTTTTTCTCTCCCAGTAAGATTCATCCCAATTCAGGTAAGCTCTTTGCAATCTGGCAAAAGCAGGCTGATTTGCCCAGGCAAATGCGAAAACAGAAACGATCAGGAGAAGAGAGATCGTGACAATTTTTTTCAAAGGAGCCAAATTAAAAACCTGTCCCAAGTCCAGATTTTTCATTAACCCTGCAACATCATCAATCGTTTTATCCAGCATGGAGAGGTGAAGCTGATTCTCATTTGGGAAATCATTTGTACGGGATTCGACCGCTGTGATAAGCCGATCATTTAATTCCGGAAATTGTTTTTCAAGCACCAATGCAAGTGAGCGATTTGTCATGCTCCGTAAAAAACGAAACAAAACCCACTTCAACAATCCATACACCAGAAAGCAAACAGCAGAAACAGCAAATAATTTACGAAACCAGATCGGTAAATCAAGTCGACTCATCCAGAAGTAAATGACATCAATTCCAAAACCAACCCAGAACAACATTCCGATGATTGCAACCAGGATCGCGATCCCTTCAATCAGAACATATTTCCTGATCATATTTTTTAATTGACCCAATACGGAATCAATTTCTGAATATTGTTGGTGCGACAATTTTTCCAACGTTCCTGCTTTCAACAAGTAATAATTTCAAACAATATTTAAACGATAACCTTAATCACACAATTTGAATCACTCAGGCAAGTTTCAGCCATTTTCGCATAATCCATTCCACAGCCAATACAATTACCAGAAAATAGAGAACCCATTTTCGATCCCATAAAGTTTCAATTCGTTCATCAACCAGAACCTGCTCACCTCTGCTGGGGAACAAACCGGGAAGTTCTTTTTCAATCTCTGAGAATGCAAGATATTGGCCACCCGTATCACGAGACAAATCTGTTAAAAGTCGAATATTCTGTTGTGAATTTTCCAGTTCCAATGCTGGGATGACAACGCTAATTTTTGCTTCCAAATGATCATTTGAATCCGGGATGGGTACTCGTAGCCGATATGTTCCAGTCTGGTTTGCACGAAAATCACCCTGATATTGCCCCGGCCGATTTTTGTCGATCAATAAATTACGAACAGGAAATAAAGGCTTTCCCATAGGAGTGATAATTTCCGTCTTCACCTGATTAATATTTAAAGGATCCATCTGCTGTGATAACAGTTGTGCCCGAATACGAACAGTTTGGCCGAGGAAATACTGATTTCGTTCCAATAGGAGTATTCCGCGTTGATGCCCTCTTTGCAATCTTCCCTGTGCAACATCCCGAATAATTTTTGTCCAGAATCGGTCATAGAATTTTTCACCGAGGTATCTCAGCCTCCACATTTCCGAACTACCGAGGTAAAAAACCCGCCCGGATCCATAAAATTGAGAAGCCATCAAAATTGGTTTCCCCTGATCATTAATGGCTCTGTGATTCGAGAAGTAAGAATAAACGACAGCTCCTACTTTTGCTCCCCCGGTTGGATAGCAACGATAAATTCCCGCTAACCGTTCCCAGACTGATTTGGTATTCTCTTTGCTTTCATTCACTCGCAAAAGAGACGTTTCCTTGCCATCTTTAGTCAGTTCAACAGGCCAGGGTTGATTTGCATCGTCATCAAGTTGAAATTCCCCGAGCGATCTTCTTAAAACTACCGGATAAAGAGTATGAATTCCTTCCAGCTCTTTTTTGTTTTCCACAATTTGAGTGGTATAGATTTCACCAGCAACAAGAATCAATCCCCCGGAATGTTCTGCAACCCATTGCTGCAACTTAGCACGTTGATCTTTATTAACTCTTAACCAGTCTGCATCAAATGCAATAATCACATCATAATTAAACAATTCTGCAGCTGTTTCAGGAAACTTCGTCAGTAAATTATTCGATTCCTGACTGACCTGGCCCACCGTGGACGGATCCACCGTCTGTAACCAGACATCAAGATCAATTGAGGAATGTCGAAAGAGCATGTTTCTGACAAACCGATAATCTCGCATTGGACCACTTGCAATCAGAAGAATCCGAGTTTTCCGGTCCAGGATATGGATTGTCTTCCTGATTTCATTATCCAAAAGATTTGATTCCTTTCTGGAATTCTTTAACCTCACCTGCATGATATATTCCAAATCACCAGCAACAGATGATTTCTGCTGAAATTTCAATTCAAGAGGTGCATCATCTTTAATGGTGATATTTTTCTTTTTCAGGAGAGTTGGCTTGGCTTTGTTATCATCATCCGGCTTAACAAAAAGTTGGACTTCAACCTGCTCACCAGCAAGCCCTTTCGCCTGGATGAATGCAGACAAATCAAAAGCTTCTCCCATCTGGACATCCGAAGGAGCCTGAAATTTGGAAACATTCAAATTCACCGGCTTCTCAAGACTTCCAAGCCCAATAGAAACCAGCCGAATTTTAGCTTCCCTTGCGACATCATGTGCTGTCGTTGATTACACACCAGAATTCGCCCCTCCGTCTGTTAAAATAGCAATTCCTGACAATGTTCGGCCGGAAACCTGATGAATCAATTCCAGTAAAGATTCCCCCAACCGGGTCTCCAAACCATCTGCTTTCAGGAAAGAATTCCAATCGATGGAACTCAACACGTCTTCAGTCTCTTTATTTTTCTGAATTTCATTTTTATCCGGTTTATTTTTCTGATCCGATTCCTTTGCACCTTTTTTCAATTTAGGAAGAACTGCATGAGGTCCTTTCAACCGGGAATCAAATGTATAAATACTAACATCATGTTGCTCTCGTAATTTGTTTAAAACGGATGAATCTTTCAATTTATTTTTAATCGCTTCAATTCGTTTTAGATTTTGATCAGAAGTTTTTTCACCCGGAACCACACTACCTGAAAGTTCATTCATCGAAAGAGATGTATCCACCAACAGCGCAACCCGCGAAGGACGGTCTGATCTTTTCTGGACCCGCTCATGAGGATTAAGCAGGATAATTAAAAGTGCAACAATCACCAGAACACGACAGGTAATGAGTGGAATTCTCCAAAGCCGGGAGACAGATGCGGTGTCTTTAAAATAAATGAAAATCACCAGAAGAAAAATCGCTGCAAAGCCTGCAACCAAACTGATCCAGCCTAGTCGACTTTCTGGAAAATCGTATTCAATGACGCGAAAACTGGCTGTCTGACTCGCCTCAGCCAATAATCGAAATGTGATATTCTCAAACATCGCCACTGAATCTACTTTCAAAACTAAATCAAATATTAAACCCCTGAATAATAAACAGGGATCACTAAAACTATCGAATGGCCAGTTTCCTGACCGAAGAAGAGGAAGAATGGTAACTCAACCGATATGCCAATAACTGTTCCAGCACCAGTACCGTCAACAGGAAAATAATCAGCGTCCAACGCATTTCCTGACCTGCAGCTTTTCCTTGAATCCATTGATACTGACCCGGTTCCTGAATATGAATTGAAGAATTTTTTCCGAAATCTTCTCTCAACTTCTGGCTGGAAATCAATTCCAGATCGCTTTCCGCATTAGAAAGGTTATAAGCTAACCAATCATCAATCGTAATTTTATTAAAGTCGCTTAACTGTATCTGATAAATTCCCGGAATTTCTGTATCCCGGTATTCCGCTTCCAGATAAACTTTTCCATTTTCCGGCTCATTATTTTGTGGGCTCTTTTTTGATTTTTTTTGTGGCGTTGCAGTCAGTCTGGTCACGAATTCTCCGGTGGCTGAAGGAGAAGTTATCTGGACGGAACTTTCATATTCAGATGCATCCAGTTTGAGTTCAATCGGTTCCCCAACTAAATGTTTCACAACGGAGAGATCATTTCTGGCCAGATATTTTTGCATTTCCAATTGAAACACAACATAACTGGGGTTACTCGTCCACTGATGCCAGGAAGGACCTGCAGAAGTCAACACGGTAAGAATTCGCCCTTTCCCGAAATGATGCTCTAATAAAAACGGGTTATTATTTTTAAGCTTTCCAATTGTCCGGGTTCCATCATTTCTTGACTGATCATCTTTGTTCCAGTCATCCGCAACAGGAAAATATCTTCGAATGCGAACTCCTTCAATAAAAGGATTATCCTGCCCCTGAAATATTTCTGTCACGGGATGATTACTAAAAGATAAATCGGGCTTGGTAGAAGTGACGTTGGGATTCGAAAGCAATTTTGATGCAACTGCCAGCTTGACAGGAAAAAGTCCTTTTCCCTTTTGATAAAGTTTATCATTATAAAAAGCGGGTTTTGTCAGGCTTCCGGGATACCACGCCAGCCCTCCTCCGTTTTTCACAAACTCTTCAACAGCTTCAATGGCATCTGCTGAAAGTTCTGGCACATTCACTAAATAAATTGTTTGAAAACGATCCAGGCTTTGTTTCCTTAAGAATTCCGTGTCACTCACGATGGGAGCAAAGCCCGTCAACTGTGGATCAGCCGCCAAAGCATCTGCAATGAATTCCCCTTCACTTCCTGAAGGATTTCCATCCACGATTAACACGGGATTTGCTTCTTCCAGATTCACCGCCAGATAACGCCGGTTATCTTCAACGAGGGAATCTTCCGGGAGCGCCACTTCAATCTGATGCCAGCCCGGCTTTTCCAGTAAAATATCAAAATCACGATTCACTTCTTCATTCGCTTCAATCTGCTCAAAGACCAGACTCAAAGGCAGACGTTCTCCATCAACCAGCAAGGAAAGTCGAATATTGCGAACCACTTCCTGTGAATAATTTTTTAAACCCACGTTTAATCTTAATGGGACACCCGAAGCTGCAACCTGGATATCCCCTTTTAAAGAAGTAATCCCCAGATTCCCATGCCGGTTTTCCACAACACGAATCAAGTTAATGGTAATACCAGTCTCCGCTAAGGACTGAACCGCTTTTGATGTTGCAGATTCTTCCCCCCAATCACTGTTGCGAAAATCAGAAATCAAATGCACAAAACGGATCGACCCACGTTCCTGTTCCAGTAATTTTCCGATTGACTGCAAACCTTCCACCACTGTGACAGCCTGATACGAACAACGGAGATTCTCAATTTTTGCTTCAAACTCATTCAGGAAAGATTGAGATAAATCTCGCTGCGTAAAAATGGGTTGCTGAGGATCTGAAACTTTCAGCAGTGTCAGTTTTTGAGTTCCAGGTCTTTGAGCTCCTTCATTGACCAGCTTGCGAACAATTTTCAATCCTTCCTGAAATGCCTGTTGCTCACCCCAACGGTCACGCATCGAAACGGAATCATCAATCAAAATCACATGATGCAATTGCGTTCCACGAAACATGGACATCTGTGTCGAATCCAATATAAATCGGGAAATCAACGCAATCAGTCCAATTACAAGAAGCACTCGCAACAATAATAAAAGAAGTTGTTCTAAAAGAATCTGCCTTCTGTTTTCCTGCTGGGATTGGAGTAGAAATTCCATCGCAGCAAATCTCACCCGGCGAAAACGCATTCGGTTGATCAAATGAATAATCACAGGCACAGCAACAAGCGCAGCCCCTCCCGTCATAATATAAGAGGAGTTAACGAAATATTGTGCCAGCCAGTTCGACATATTCAGTTCGAATCTTTTCTTTCAATTTTATAGTTTAAATAATTTAGATAATGGAAACTTCAGTCTTCTTGATAGATAAGGGTTAATGACGCACCGATTGATGCATTCCCAAACGATGGTTCAAGTAATACGCAAGTGCAGCATCAAGATGTTCGCTTGTTCGGATGACTTGGTAATCAATTAAATGACCGGAACAGTATTTTCGGATTTCAGCCAGGAATTCACCCATTGCCTTTAAGTATCCTGCTCGAAGTGAATTGGGATCACAGACAAGCTCACCCGTTTCTTCCATTCCTTCGAATTTCGTAATCCCGGTGAACCCAAAATCGAGTTCTTCATCATCCAGAATATGCAAAAGAAGAACATCATGACCGCGATACCTCAGCATTTTCAATCCACGAAAAAGGCCTTCCCGATCAGTAAACAGGTCAGATACCAAAACAATCAAACCTCTTCGCGTTTGATCATTTGCAACCCGACGAAGGATTTCAAAGATATCTGTTTTCTTGGCTGGCTTTTCGGAAGCGAGTGACGAAAGAATAGCATGGAGATGGTTACGCCTGCTTAACGCGGGTACTCTTGCACGGATTTCGCTGTCAAATGAAGTTAATCCGACTGCGTCCTGCTGTTTCAACAATAGGTAAGACAAAGCAGCAGCAATTGTGCAAGCGTAATCGTATTTGGTCATGGCTCCTGTGCCAAAGAGCATTGATTCACTGAGATCAACCAGGAGAGTTGTTTTGAGATTGGTTTCTTCTTCGTACTGTTTAATATAGTACCGGTCCGTTTTCGACCAGACCTTCCAATCGATATGCCTGATATCGTCTCCTTGGACGTATTCCCGGTGCTGCACAAATTCAATCGATTGCCCAAAATAGGGAGATCGATGCAAACCTGATAGAAACCCTTCAACAATTTGCCTGGCCCGAATTTCCAATCTGGAAATTCTTGAGATTTCCTCAGGCAGCAAAAATTTTCTGTAATCTTGGGTCACTCGTCAACTCACCTTCCCTGGATGGGGTTTCTTCAATAAGCCGATCAATAACACGATCTGCCGTAATTCCTTCACTCTCTGCAGAAAAATTGGTCACAATCCGATGCCTCAAAACTGGATGTGCCATCGCTGCAATATCTTCTGTGGAAACATGTGTCCGTCCGCTTAACAACGCTTTTGCTTTTCCACCCAGAAGCAAATACTGAACAGCACGGGGACCTGCCCCCCAACTCAGCCAGTCATTAATAAAATCGGGAACTCCCGGCTCGTTCACACGAGTCTGCCTCACCAATGCAAGAGCATATTCTGCAACATGATCCGTTACCGGAACCTGGCGAACCGTTTCCTGTAAATCAATAATTTCCTCACCTGACAATACAGGTTCAATTATTGCATCCTGCGTCATGGTTGTTTGAAGAGCAATCTGTTTTTCTTCACTGAAACTGGGGTAGTTTACAAACACCTTGAACATGAAACGGTCCTGTTGCGCTTCAGGAAGTGCATAAGTTCCTTCCTGCTCAATAGGATTTTGAGTGGCCAATACAAAAAACGGAGCTTTTAACTGATGTCTTGTCTGCCCGACAGTCACTTGCCTTTCCTGCATCGCTTCAAGCAAGGCGGCCTGTGTTTTAGGAGGTGTTCGGTTGATTTCATCTGCCAGAACAACGTTATGAAATAACGGGCCTTCGATGAATCGAAATTCTCGCACTCCGGTATCCCGATTCTCCTGAAGGACATCCGTTCCGGTAATATCTGCAGGCATCAAGTCGGGAGTGAACTGAATTCGACTGAAGCTCATCGACAAACATTCAGACAAAGTACTGATCATCAATGTTTTGGCAAGTCCGGGAACACCTTCCAGAAGGCAATGACCTCGGCTGAACAAGGCGATCAGTAATTGATCCAGAACTTCATCCTGACCAACAATGATTTTTGACATCTGCTTACGAATTTCATCGTTTGCTTTGTTCAGTTTTGCAATTGCATCTGAGCTGATTTCGGCGTCTGACATGAGAAATCGATCCTTCCTTATATAGTCCTCAGGAGTCATAGTACTCCCATTTTACCTAAATATCACACGGAGACAATACACTATTGGCCATTCGGACCCATCAGAAACCCTTTTGAGCAAAAAACATAGCGTCATTTTCGATCAAAAAAACAACCGAATTGGCAGTTTTTTCAGCAAATTGATTTTAACAAACCATTTTCATGGGATGAGCAACTTAGGAAATGATTAATTGCATACTGGTTTAATCATTTGAAGATATCCTTCCGCTATTTCAGGAACCTGCGTAATAATATTATTCACATCATGCATATCTTCCGGGCGAGCATACATTTCGGCGGTTTCCAACAACTCCTGCTGGCTACCTGCATTTTTATTCCAGTAGAAAATATATTCCGAGGTACGAATTGCAGCAAAGTCATTCCTTCCCTGAATGATCAAAAAATCC
>JAJRVU010000042.1 GCA_024277145.1 Planctomycetota bacterium | reverse complement strand
TTTTTTCTTTGTGTCTTCGAGTTTATTAATATTTAATTCAATGATTAAGACGGTGGCAATTATTGATCACGGTCTCTGCGATCTCTGCGTGATGATTCTTCTTTGTTTTTTATGGAAGCAGATCAAATGATCAATGGTCTGCACAGCAGACCCTACAGTTTTGTGTGAATCTGTGGTTCCTTCTTACTTTTTCACTGGCTTCCGTCAGGCACAGCACTGACCTACACTTTTTTAGATGGTGGCAGTTATTGATTATCGAATTCTTCAAAAGCCAATGGATGGGAAGAGCCGGGGTCCGCAACACGTAAACTAATTCGTCCGTCGAGTAAATCTCCAAGGATGTTCCCGCAGACAAGGGCTCTCCAGCCTTTTGCCATGGAAGGTGTTGATTCACCATTTTCTTTGGCATTCCTGCCTTCAATATGCCATTGCACAAATTCTCTCAAGTCTGAAGAAGTTCCGACAATCTGTTTGGAGATATTCATCTCTGCACAGCGATTAGACAAAGCAAGCCCCAGGAGTTGCCCAAGTACAAACTCATCTTTTTTCTTATCAATATTTCTTTTACCAAGAAATTTGGGAAGTTCGTCAAGTGGTTTTTCAGCTCCCTGCTTCACCACTTTAAGTAAATCAGGAATCAATCTTCGGTAATCATTTCTTGAAAATTCTCTTGACGATTCAAAATCTTTTGCCGTTTTAGGATGCCTGTTTGCAATTTCAATGATCAGATCATCCCTGAGAATTTTTCTAATTGGTCGATTGGTACTATCTGCCAGGTCCTGTCTCCATTTGGAAATTTCAACTGCAATGGAAAGCCTTTTCCCTTTGAGTCGATGGATTCCGGAAAGTCTCACCCACGGGTCACGATAAAATTCTTCGTAGACATCTTCTCCTAGTCTTTTGAATTCATCCGTTGCCCAATCAAGTCGGCCTAGTTCTTCCAGTGAATTTTTCTGGATATTCCAGACATCCAGAACATGGTCTACATCCTCCAGTGCATAAAAAATCTGATTTTCTGAAAGAGGTCTTCTTCTCCAGTCTGTTCTGGTTTCTTTTCCTTCTGCTTTAATGCCGAGAACGCGATCAATTAAAGAAGAATACCCCATTGGATAACTCGGGCTTCTGATGCCTTCCGCCAGTTGAATGTCAATCAGTTTCTCAGGCAGCTTTCCGGTTGCTGCAATGCAAAAGCGAATCTCAGCCTGACCACCATGAACAACAACGGTGGTTGAATCATCCCGCATGATATCCCACCATGAAGAAAGGTCTTCCACTTTTTGAGGATCGACTGCAACAGAATGTCCCCCGCATGCAAATTGGAGAAGACAAAGATCCGGGCGATAAGAATATTCAGAAACAAACTCCGTATCAAATGCAACAATTCCTTCTTCCCGAATCTGATTGCAGAGTTTTTCAAATTCAGATTGATTTGTTATTAACTGGTTTTTCATGATAGAAATTCAAGAACTTGGCTAAATGAATTGATCGAATAATTTTGATAAAGAAACCTGTATAAATAATCCTGACAGGACTATCAGGCAAGTTCAAGTGTACAATGTTTGTTGAAATTGTTCTACATGAATAACAGATGATTGAGTAAGTGAGAGACATTCAATCAAAAATGTTTAACTCATTTTCAATCAGAAATAATAAGCAGTAATAAAATTCAATGCCTTAAAACCGTATAAAAAACCTAATATTGGAAAAAAGAAAACGATGACTTCTCAACTAAAAAGAATTCAATTTAAACAAATGTTACAGGAGCCGGGAATCATTCCGAGCTTGGGGGTTCATGATATTTTTTCTGCGATGATCATGGAACAAGCTGGTCTGGAACTGTTATTTCTCGGGGGGTTCGGGGCTTCTGCCAGTTATCTGGGGTTACCCGATATGGGATATCTTACGATGCCTGAAATTTGTGGAATCATCAGGCGACTGGATGATCGGCTGGAAATTCCATTTATTGCAGATGGTGATACCGGGTTTGGCGATTTGAATCAGGTTCGAAGAACCGTTCAACAATTTGAAAAAAGTGGCGCAACCGGAATCCTTCTTGAAGATCAGGTTTTTCCTAAACGGTGTGGTCATTTTCAGGGGAAGCAAGTCATTCCTGCAGACCAGATGTTGGATAAATTGAAGGTGGCACTTGATAGCAGGCAGGATCCGAATTTTATTATCATGGCTCGAACTGATGCCATCGCGGTTGAAGGATTTGATTTTGCAATAGAGCGAATTTGCAAATACGGTGAACTCGGTGTTGATCTCTGTTTCGTTGAAGCACAGGAATCAACAGAACAATTAAAGAAAGTTCCGAAACTGGTTCCTTATCCTTTGATGGCGAATATGCTCATTGGTGGTAAAACTCCCCTCTTCAACGCGAATGAATTAGAACAAATGGGATACAAAATTATGGTCAGCCCCGTCTCCAGTTTGATGATGACAGGGTTTGCAATTCAAAAATTGGCAACAACTTTATTAAAAGAGGGATCCGTCACCAGCCTGAAAGAGGAAATGTTCGACTTTGATGAACTGAAAAAAACACTCGGCGTGGATGTCTAAAATTGATGCATCAACCGGCTTCAGTGCATCCTATTATCCGTAAAGATGAGCCATCTTTCCTGTCTTGACATGCAGGCTTTGGTAAATAGACCCGGGGAAGAATTTTCATTGAGTTCAAGCTGTGAATCTCCGATAAATTAAACAGGACAAGTTGCGCAATCTGGAATCGAGATCCAGCTTAATTTTCTCACAAGTTTGAATCGGGAATGTGATCATGGAAGAAGAAGCACCTCCGGGTGTCCCGGAATGGGTGGTGACATATGGTGATATGATGTCGCTGTTGCTTACTTTTTTTATCATGCTTGTGTCGCTGAGTGAAGTTGTTGCAGATAAAAAATATCGCGCAGTCCTTGAATCCCTTCAGCTTTATACCGGGTATTTAACAAGCCCATCTGCTCCCCCCGGAAAAAACTTTCCGCTGAATGCCATGCTCAAAAAACTGGGAACACTCGGTTCATTTACTGATAACAAAAAGGGACGAAAAGGAATTAAAACTCCTGCACTGGATGGGGATGCTGTTCGTGTTTCTCGAACAAAAGAAGGAAGGCCCCTGCCAGCTAGAGATCCGATTCTTTTTAAACCGGGTGAATATCAACTGCTTAAAAAGCATAAGATGATTTTGAATCATGTTTTTGATGACTGGGCAGGAAAACCGAACAAAATAGAAATTCGTGGCTTCTCTTCACCCCAGAAAAATGAAAAGGATGCATTGAAAGAGACGTGCGTTCTCAATTATCAACGCGCTAAGACCGTGATGGACTATTTAGTCTTAAAAGGTTTTAAAAGAGAACGAATTCGTATCTCTGCATCGACGGGAGCCTCTGAAGCATCCTCCATCAGCAAACTCAGTTTTGATGAAAAACTACTAAAGGACCGAGTCGATATTTCTATTCTTGATTCCTATGCATCGCAATACGTAGGTCCCAGAAAAAACTGAACCACTGAGAAAAGTCTGACGCAGAGAGCTGCCTGAAATTGTGAGCAGCTAAACCTGTTTGTTCGCTTTTCTGACTTCCTGTAATGCCTTTGCCAGTTTAGGTTCAGCTATTTTTTCATGAGCAGGATGAAGAATGTTGATAGGCATGGGAGCCAGCGGAACGAACTGAGAAGTGATCGATTGCTGACTCTGCTCTTCCATCCTCTGGAATTCCAGATCACGGATGGCCATTTCTTCCAGGACAACAGGATGCCAGGTTGAAGATCGTTCTTCTGCAGGAACAAAATGAATCCGTGCCCAGCGTCGTAATCGAAGTTCACGAATGATGTTGAGCTTTTGAATTTTCTGTTGGGACATTGATTAATTCCCTTCAACTGTTTGCGTATTTGCATATCGCGTTTTATCGTGCCAAACTATGATTATACGGAACAGGTCACTGTCTGGCTTTCATTATCTCTTCTCGGCAATTCAGTCCTAACTACCAGATATCAAAATAGGAAACTTTGAGAAGCAATTCGGATTCATCCACTTTAAACAGAAAAACCGGTAAAATAAGATTGAAGCAACCTCGCTTGATTAAAGCGAAATCCTGCAGCCTTGATTTACCGGTCGTTCAAAAAAAGATTAACGGTCTGCAAACTTAAACAGGGTCTGGAAGTTCAAACCCTTTGCGATAAGTTCTTTTCATCAACGCATTTGCTGCTTCATTGTTTTTGATTGACATCGTTTTATCATCAAAGTGAAGAGTGGAACGAGTTCTCCAGGCAATGTTCGCCAGATGACACAATGAAGTACTGATGTGGCAGGTCTCGATATCTGCATTCGTTTTTTCACGTGTTCTTAAACATTCAAGAAAATTCCCGAGATGGGTTTGTTCCCTGTCATGCCACGCATCTGCTTTCATTTCATCAATCACTTTATTTTTTCGGTCGAATATTTTCCAACCGCTTGATGCAATCAGCAGCGTATGCTTTTCGCCATAGAATTCAATTCCAAAACCTTCCCCGTCAATTCCGCGCTTGGACCATGTTCGGTGCTCCCATTGGATGGCCCCTTTTTCAAAATCAAAAGTGGCCAACTGGGTATCAGGCGTTTCCTGATCATCATCAAAGGAATACTTGTCTCCCCCGCAGGTTACTAATCTTGGGTAGTCCACATCCATTCCCCAACGGGCAACATCAAGTGCATGGATTCCATTGTTCCCACACTCTCCCGTTCCGAAATCCCATCGCCAATGCCAATGGTAAGGGATCAGGTTTTTCTTAAACCCATCATCCGGTCCAGGACCTGCCCACAAATTGAAATCCAGATTCTCCGGTGGTGTGGTTACTTTTTCATGTCCGATTGTTGGCCGGGTACTGACAATCCATGCTCGACAAAAATTCACTTTTCCGATATCGCCATTATGAATTTTCTCAACTGCTTTGATAATTTCCGTTGCACTTCTTCGCTGGGTCCCTGCTCCGACAACGCGATTATATTTACTCGCAGCTTCAACCGATTTCATTCCTTCTATGAAGTTGTGAGAAACAGGTTTTTCGCAGTAGACATCTTTTCCTGCCTGGCACGCAAGAATGGTTGCCAGTGAATGCCAATGGTCAGGCGCAGCTATCACAAGAACATCCCAATCCTTATCATCCAGAATGGTACGAAAATCTTTGACAACCTTCGGTGCAGGACGACCGGTATCGGTCACAATTTTGGATGCAAACGGAACCACTTTAGTATCAGGATCACAAATGTATTTAATTTCGACTTCAGGAAATTTGCAAAAGCCGCTGATTAATCCCCGGCCCCGTCCGTTGACACCCATGACAGCCATCCGAACTGGTTCTTTCTTTTCCTCTTTTTCTTCTTCCGCGTTCACATGAACAACGGTTGCCAGTGAAGAGGCAACTGCTGCGGAAGTTGTTATAAACTTTCGGCGATTAATCTGATCCACAAGACTCTCCTGTATAATGTTATGAAAATAGAGCGACTATCCTCGACAGATATTTATTTTGGTTTTTGATATTCTTACCCATTCAATATGACATGATCTTCCCATGAAATGCAACCGTTAAACATTCGGGAAATACGTCAACTGGCCCGAAAACTGAGCGGAAACAGAAGGTCAGACTGTAGACTGACTAAGAACCTTGTTACATTATTTGAGTGCTTTAAAATAAGAATCCTCACGCAGAGCTCGCAGTGACGCAGAGAGTTGGAATAACAATTTCTTGAATCATAAAAAATTCAAAACACTAACTAAGAAGAAAACATTCATGTTCAGGTTCGCACCCACCTATTTAATACTCCTTTTGATGACCGCTGGCTTTCAATGCTTGTCTGCACAAGTGGCGGATTCATCGGTTCAAAA
>JAJRVU010000041.1 GCA_024277145.1 Planctomycetota bacterium | reverse complement strand
CATGATCTATTGAATAGAGATTAAATTCACCATGATCAAAGATCACCAACCTTTTCGGTTTTATCCTGGCAACTTGACGACAGAGTTCCGAGCCTATGGAGCCACCACCGCCGGTTACCAGAACAGTTCGCGATACAAGATAGGCTGCAATAGCTTGATGATCCAATTGCACAGTATCCCGACCCAACAGATCTTCAACGGTAACGGAACGTAATTTGCTGGCATCAACTTTTTCTCCAGCCATCTCAAAAACCGACGGCAAAGTCTGACAGGCAACACCGATTGTACTACATTCCGTAACTATTCTTTGCAGGGTTGTCCGGTCAGCGGAGGGAATAGCCAACAAGACGAGCTCAACGGACAATGAACGGACAATTTCACTCAATTCGTCCGTTCCACCGACAACTCTAATCCCATGAATTTCACGATTTACTTTTTCCGGATCATCATCAACAAAAGCTGCGGGCAGATATTCCGACCGGTGGAGTAGATCCCTGACGAGCATTTCACCGGCCCGTCCAGCTCCGATAATAAGCGTTCGTTTTCCATTCTGGGCGGATAGACTCAGCCGGTTATCTTTAATCCATCTATATGTAATACGTGACAGACACAAACCAGCTATCAATAAGATAGGATACAGGAAAAAAACAGAACGTGGGATTCCTTCCAGCTTTAACATTGACACACTTGTAAAGGCAATGAGCAAAGTTCCGAAGCAGGCGGCCTTCAAGATTCGAATAAGATCCGGAATCGAAGCAAAACGCCAAAACCCCCGATACAAATCGAAAAACCACAAAATAAGCCCCTGAATCGGGACAGCAAGAGTAATGAGTTTAATCAGAGGGGGAAAGCTCTCATTGGGAATTCCTTCAAGATTGAATCGTAAAAGATACGCAAGCAGAAAAGCTGCGGGTACCCACAGCAAGTCGTGAAGAAAGGCAACCCAACGATTGTAAATTAAAAATTTAAATATACTTTTATTCATATCAAACACATTTGCACAAAACTTCCCTGACCATGTTAACCATGAAAGTCATCACATTATTCATCCATTTCATTTGGTTATCGTCCTCTTAACTTGTGCAGGAACTCCGGCTACCAGAACACTGGATGGAACATCTTTTGTGATAACGGATCCCGCCGCAGCGAACACATCATTACCTAATGTTATTCCATCTATAATGGTTGAGTTTATGCCCATAAAACAACATTCGCCGATCTTTGAGCCACCTGCAATATTCATTGCAGCAGAGCAATATGAATGAGCTCCAATGGTGACATCATGGGAGACATAACTCGTCGACGAAAGTAAAACATTAGGGTGTATCTTAGTATTCATTTCGACAACACAGTTGATTAGAACAACGCTCCCTTTCCCAATCGTTGCCGATTCAGATACATTCGCAGTGGGATGAATGAAGGTGGCAACGGGGACACCCTGCTTTATCATTTTCTTGAATATCTCTTTTCGAAAAGAAAAATTATTGTACCCCACAGCAATCAGGACTTCATCAAAGACGCCATTTTTATATGCAGTTGCGATCTCGTCAAGTTTACCAAGAAGCGGGTAACCATACTTGAGGGTTCCTTTAGGGACATAATCATCAAACATTCCCGAAATAGTCCAAAAACCTGACTCCTTCACATAGACCAGAAGGCGAGATGCTAACTTCTCCGACCCAACCAGTGCAATTTTCAGCAATTCCCGGAGGGTGCTGAAACGAAGCAATAGTTAATTTCTATGCTTCGCCAATGCTTTTTTTGCCATTTTTGATTCAACAACACGACATCCCGAATACGCCGATGAATACTTTGACCTACAGGAACGCTTATCCACTGTGAACCAGTGGGTGTTTTGATCATGTTTCTATTCCTCCAGTCTCTACTGGTAAATTGCACATCGTCATATAAAATAAACTCATCGACAGCCGCGATTAAATCAAAATACCCTCTCCATGGGATATAGCTGGACTGGACGATGGCAACTTTCTTCATAAGACATCCATCTTCACTCGTAAAATCTTGAAAACAGGACTCGGCGGTTAAACGTCCTTTTGAAATAATTTAAAATATATTTAGGTGGTAAGCTGTGTGTGTTCCGGAAATTGATTTTTTGCGGATAACGACAACATGGGGCTTGTGACAAAATGAGAATGCGCAACCGAAAGCTTCATGTGCAGGAAAGTCTAAAATAACCAATGGAATAAGGGTT
This sequence comes from Planctomycetota bacterium, assembly GCA_024277145.1. Taxonomy (GTDB): domain Bacteria; phylum Planctomycetota; class Planctomycetia; order Planctomycetales; family Planctomycetaceae; genus JAJRVU01. Next base: position 368 of record JAJRVU010000041.1, on the reverse strand, counting down.
GCCCTCTTTTTTGCAACGCGGAAAAAGCCTTCTCAACGTAGAATAGAAACTATCGTCTTCAAAATTAATTTGACATCCAAACATAAAGAACGTTCACGCACATATTTCTTATAATATTCAATTTTTACCGGCAATATATTCTCTTTATATTCTTTAACAGGATCTTGCAAATTACTCAGCAAATCATTCTCATTTCTGAATTCAATAGACGCCATATCCGTAATGCCGGGACGAACAGAAAACACCACGTTTCTCTCCTTTTCCGAATAAAACTCTACGTACTCCGGCACTTCCGGTCGTGGCCCGACAAGGCTCATATCGCCGATCAACACATTAAAAAGTTGTGGCAACTCATCAATCTTATATTT
>JAJRVU010000040.1 GCA_024277145.1 Planctomycetota bacterium | reverse complement strand
TCAATATATAATAAAAGTTAGATTTATTTATAATGAAGCAATATAAAAATCATTGGTCTGCACAGCAGACCCTACTAATAACCTATTCTTCGTGCCCTGGTGCCTTAGTGTTAAAAACCACTTAACCATTGTTAATGCGCACAAAAAAAGGCCGGGCGATAACACCCGACCTTTCTGATTTGTAAAACAAGAAGAGAAAACTTACAGAGTCCATCCTTCTCGATACTCACGAGAGATGTACTTGTTTGCTTCTGGAATGTTTGTAATTTTCATATTCTTGGCATCCCATTCAATTTTCTGGTTAGCTCGCATGGAAACATTTCCGAGGATCATTGTTTCAGTCAGGCGACCAGCGTAATCAAAGTTGGACATCGGTTTGAAACCACCTAAGCAGGCATTATAAAATTCCTGGTAGTGCCCCGGCGAACGAGGAAGTACGGGTTCAGGTTTTTTATAATCAGCAAAAACATCTTTAGGAAGAAGATGGTAAGCTGCACCATAATCATTAGGTGAATATAAAATTCCTTTTTCACCAACAATTAAAGAACCACTGCTTGAACTCTTCATACCATGCAGAAGTGACGGGTCAGGAAGGTTACCACCATCGTACCAGGTCATTTTAATTGGTGGTAATCCGTTTCTTTCACCGAATTGATATTCGATGACTGAGTTTTTAGGGAAACATTCACCATTGGAAATTCCATCAGATTTTGCATGAATACTAATCGGATCAAACAGGTCAAGTGCCATCACAACCATGTTTGCAGTATGGCAAGCCATGTCTCCTAATGCACCAGTTCCAAAATCGACCCAACCACGCCATGAGAATGGGTGATAATCTGGATGATAAGGACGATAATCCGCTGGCCCAAGGAATAAATCCCAGTGAATGTGTTTGGGAACCGGAGGAGTTTCAGAAGAGCGACCTTCTTTCACTGGCCAGACAGGTCGGTTTGTCCAGACATGAACTTCCTTGGCGGTTCCAATTCCACCAGTACGAATAACTTCCACTGCTTCTCGAAGACCATCATATGATGTTCCCTGATTTCCCATCTGGGTGACAACACCATTTTCACTGGCGGTCTCACGAAGTTTTCTTGCTTCTGCAACAGACCATGTCAAAGGTTTTTGGCAGTAAACATGTTTTCCCAGTTTCATTGCAGCCATTGCAGCCACTGCGTGTGTATGATCAGGAGTACTGACAGTAACAGCATCAATCTTGTCGCCCATTTCTTCAAACATGATACGAAAGTCATTGAATTTTTTTGCATTCTCGTATCGAACAGAGGCTTTACCAAGAGCTTTGTCATCAATGTCGCAAAGAGCAACAATGTTTGCTCCACATTTTGCCATTTCACGAGAGTCTGTTGCACCCTTACCACCTGCACCAATAACACCCACGTTCAGTTTTTGGTTGGGCGACTTACTATCTGCGATAACAGATTTGCCACTCACCCACATCGCAGCGCCTAATGCGGTCGTTTGTTTAACAAAATCACGACGATTCGTTTTATGAGCCATTCTTGTTATTCTCCAAATTCATGAACTAAAAAATATTTAAAAAGAATTCTAAACTATAATTGTGAATTCAAACCCATCATCAATAACACCATCAATAACACCGTTTTGTGAACTGTTTTAAACAGCACCACAATCCTGCATCAATATACGAAAGAAGTCAATTTTCAATAAAGACCCTTCGATCATAGCAAAGTGACTAACCTCTCACCAGTAATAACAAATCAATATGTATTCATGTATAAAATAATTCTTTTAACCCTTGTCTATACAACAAGATGAAACGTCTCAAATTCGCTCACATCAGTTATATACCATTCATTAATCATTTACGTTTCAAGCATTTCCCTTTACCTGAACAGTTTATAGAATGAATTTCAGGACTTGAATCACGTTCACAATCCATAGGGTTATTTTGAACACTAACCCACCAGAAATAGATTATGCGTACTTCAATCATCATAAATTACATTTTGAGATATTAAATTAAACAGAGACTATTCATGTTCGAAAAATCTGCCAGCTTACTGAATCCCGATGAAATGCCTGATGAGCAGGCAGCCGCTTTTTTAAAGGAAGCTGGGTTTCTCGATTGGAAGACTGCTTTAACACGGCTTCGAAATCTTGCTGAGGATAAACCTTCTCAAAAGATTATTTCGCAATTCATGCCTGCGTTGATGGTCACCATTGCAGATACTGCTATCCCGGATTCTTCCTTGATTAATTTTGAACGATTTATTCAATGCGTGGACGACCGGGAAGAAATTTTTCAATACCTGGCAGATCATCCCCGGGCGATCGAAATCCTGATCAAGCTATTTGTAGGCAGCCAGTTTTTAACCGAAATATTGCTCAGGCATCCTGACTATCTTGAAAAATTAACCAATCATACAAGACTGGCAGAATTCAAAAGTAAACAAGATTTTTATCATGAAGCATATGGAGAAGCATCAACAAAAAACACGTTGAAGGAACAACTCGACTCCATCCGTCGATATCAACGATGGGAACTTTTAAGAATTGGAGCTTGTGACTCATTCGGACTGCTTGATTTAAAAACAGTCACCATCCAACTTTCCCTGATGGCTGATTCCATTGTTCAAAGCTGCATGCAGTTGATAGCGGATGATCTTGGAATTTCGCTTGATGGTTTTTGTGTCCTCGGCTTTGGAAAACTCGGGGGAGAGGAATTGAATTACAGTTCCGACATCGATCTCGTTTTTCTTTCAAATGATGATGCAACAAAATTTTGGGGACTCGGACAAAAGCTGATTAAATCTCTGATGGAATCTTCCTCGGAAGGTTTTCTTTATCGTGTGGACATGCGATTACGTCCCTGGGGCAGCTCCGGCGCATTGGTGAATACTGTGGAGGCTCACCTGAAATATTTGAAGCAACATGGGATGGCATGGGAAAAACAAGCCCTGATCAAAGCAAGAACGATTGCTGGAGATCAGGAAACCGGAAAACAGTTTTTAGATGAAGTCGCTTTGATTATTTATAACGAATCCCAGAAAGTGTTGCGGGAAAGTGTTCGCAGCATGAAAGAAAAAATCGAAAAACGACTCAAAAAACAAGGGAAACATTGGGGGGAAGTGAAGTCAGGAATTGGCTCCATCAGGGATATCGAATTTGTAACGCAATACCTTCAACTTTCTCACGGCAATGAAAATAAAAATGTCAGAAGCATCAGCACGCTTGATGGTCTCGTTCGACTGGCAGATTTCAGCTACATCCAGGCAGACGAATACCGAAAACTGACCAGCGGATATATTTTTCTCCGAACAATCGAACATGCTTTGCAATTGATGCATCATAAGCAGACTCATTCACTTCCTGAAGATCCGCGAGAACTGCTTTACCTGGCACGCAGGCTGGATTATCCCGATGCTGATCACTTCCTGAATCAATACACTCAGCATTGTGAAGCGATCCGGGCGATTTACAATAAATTTATCAGCGGGGAAGAAACCGTTGAAAAAATTCCACTTTCTCCACATGAACGATTAAATCAGCATCTGGAAAAAATGGAACCTTCCTATGCAGCCGCGTTTTCCGAAGGGGACACAAAAAAACATATTGAAATGATGCAGCAGATCAGCAAACAGAAACCTCTGGTCTTTGATGCTGTTGAAGATGAAGGTGGTTTGTGGAAATTGACCATCGTTGGAGAAGATGGGAGTGGAGAACTTTCTATTATCTGCGGACTGTTATTTGTTTACGGATTTGATATCGTTTTTGGAAATGCTTTTACAACCGAACATGTTTTAACTGATTCCAAATCGGGAAAAAACAATTCAACCCGAATATTTATTAACGTCTTCACCGTAAAACCTCCATTAGAAATTGTTCTGCCGGAAGTCTGGAATCGATACCAGAAAGACCTTTTCAATCTTACGGACATGGTGAGAAATGGCAAATTGCGCGAAGCACAGGGAAAACTTGCCAAAATGGTGACGGGGGCATTACGTGACGTGCCTGAAACTTCCAGTTCTCTTTATCCGGTCAGTATCGAAATTGATAATGATATTTCCGATACTGAAACCGTGTTACATATTCAGGCGGAAGATACTGAGGGTTTTTTGTACGAACTGGCCAATTCACTTGCACTGGCTGGAATTCATATCAGCCGCTTTGTTGTTTCATCGGAAGGGGACTCTGTTTTTGACACGCTTTATATTACCGATGCTGAAGGAAATAAAATCATTGATCCTGATCAGCAGAAAGTTTTAAGAACAACCATTGTTCTGATCAAGCATTTCACGCACATTCTCCCACGCTCACCCAACCCGGAAAAATCGCTCCTGCATTTTCGCGAATTTATTGAGCAGCTTGTTCAAAATCCGAACTGGGTGGAAGAACTCTCCTCACTCGAAAACTTTGAAGTTCTTGACACTCTCTCTCGTCTTCTCGGCGTGAGTAATTTTCTCTGGAAAGACTTTCTTCGTTTGCAGCATGATAATCTTTTCCCGCTGGTCAAAGATGTCGAAAATCTCTCGTTAAGAACTTCAAGAGAAAGTCTTGAAACGGAACTGAAAGGAAAACTGGATGCAGCCGGTAACCTGAAAGAAAAACAGAAAATATTAAATGAATTTAAAGACCGTGAAATGTTCCGCACCGATTTACGCCATATCATGGGACACATTTCCGAGTTTGGAGAGTTTTCTGCTGAACTGACCGTGCTTGCAGAAGTGATTGTCAGCTCTGCTTGTGAAATCTGCCTGGAGGAATTAATCCCTCGATATGGTTTTCCTAAAGAAGCTGATGGAAAAGATTGCCACCTTTCCGCCTGTGCACTGGGTAAGTGTGGTGGAGGAGAACTTGGATTCGCATCTGACATTGAATTAATGTTTATTTTTTCCGGCAAAGGAAAAACCGATGGGAACGAAAAAATATCTGTCACCGAGTTTTATCAAAAACTGGTCGACATGTTTATGAAAACGATTCAAACAAAACAGGAAGGCATTTTCCAGATTGATCTTCGATTAAGACCATATGGACGGGCAGGAAGCATGGCTGTTTCTGTCGATGCATTTGAATCTTATTTCGGCAAAGATGGTGCAGCCTGGCCTTATGAAAAACAGGCACTTGTCAAACTAAGGCACATTTACGGAGACACCGATTTCGGTCAGCAGATTATCAATCTTCGTGACAGCATGATTTACACGGACCAGCCGTTTGATTCAACTTCCATGCGAGCCATGAGAGAAAAACAGATTCTTCAACTGGTGCAGGGGGGAACAATTAACGCCAAGCTAAGCCTGGGGGGACTGGTCGATATCGAATATCTGGTTCAAGGTTTACAAATTACTAACGGGAAAAAGTTTCCTCAATTAAGAGAGCCGAATACTTGTCTCGCACTCTACCAATTAAAAGAAGCCGGTTTGATCTCGCAATCTGATCATGATCAATTACTAAATTCGTATAAGTTTCAGAGACAGTTGATTGACGCACTCCGAATGGTAAGAGGGCATGCAAAAGATTTGACCGTTCCTCCTGCAGGTTCGGAAGAACTCGAATACCTTTCACAAAGGCTGGGCTACAACGGACACGCCGACCGTTTTCTAAAAGATTTGGAAACCAACACTGCTATTGTGCAGGATCTCGCTCACCTTCTTGACTCGGATGTGCCAGATTAACACCGCATATAATATAGCATTATTCGGATAAAAACTGTAGAATACCTTAGCAAGGGGATTTCCTATTGGTACATTAGCAATATTAATTTCACGATTGAATTCACTTCTACAATAGCTTGATGCCAAACCATTAATCCCTATCATTTAAATCGGAGTGATAATGCTTACCTGTCTGTTTCTGCTAAGCACAATGATATCTGACGTCGCGGACAAATCCATAAAGAATCCGGACATCGCCAAGCACGAAGAGATGCTTAATAGAATTAAATCAATTCATATTAAAATGGAGACGCATTATAAAATATCACAAAATGAAAATTTCAAACCAAGTTGGAACTTAGAAATATGGAAATCAGGGGATAAACTCAGAGTAAAAAATAAGATCTTTTACATTTATTCACCTTCGGGTCCTATTACTTACAAAGAAGATGAAGCCCCAATATATGAACATAGCATTGATGGGGTTATAGCAAGAAACATGGATACCAGAGATACCATGGCGAAATATAGTGGTACTTTTTCCAAGAGAAAACCAGCGCCTGTTTTTATTTCTGAATGGTCTCATATTCTTTTAAATCCACATTTGAATTATTCACTGATCGACTTGATGAAATATTCCAAGTATGAAAAAAAAAATCAAATAATAACCAAACTACCAGTTATACAATTTTAACATGTAATAAAAATAAACCAACTCTGGCAACAATGATTGGGAGTACTATCGAGTTGGATATGAGTCGAGGTGGTTCTATTAAAAAGATTACCAATGCAAATGGTTGGGAAGCAACTGTGGAAGCATACCTTGAATTTCCAAATGACATTTGGATTCCCTCTCGAATTGTTAGTAGAGATAAAAAAGGAAATGGCATGACGACCATAACTGAAATAATTGAATGTGATGTCAATGAACCCATATCGAAAACAGATTTAATAACTAATTTCCCTGAAGGAAGCGTTGTGATTGATATAGATTCAAATACAAGATACATATGGGGCAACGGCAAGCCTGCGAGAACATATAATATCATAGACAATTATTCAGCAGCTATAAAAGAAGAATTCCGGCATCTCATCAAGATTTCGACAGGATATGATATCAAGAATTATAAAAGAGATTCGCGTTTAGTTTGGTGGGCGTGCGGCGGCTTAATGCTGGTATTTATCGCTTTGTATTTTATTCGAAAGCGAATCATCAAAAAGCGAATTGCTGCAAAAGTCGATAGCTCAATACCTTCTACTCAAAAGTAGATTTGCTCCTGCAAAGAGCGACTACTTTTTAAGCAGGTTCTCGATGGCGCCGATCAGCTCTTTATACTGGAAGGGAGCAGGAAGGTATTTTGAATTCCCGTCTGTCATGTTTCCGTCTATCAGGGAAGGGCTTCTCCGGGGGAGTTCTGCTCGGCCGATAATCACTTTAGAGCAATGATTCCAGTTGCTGTTTTCGTGAGAACAGGAATCTAAATTTTCTTCATGAAGAATCACAACATTGGGAGCATGTGATTTTTCAGATGCTTCTGTTGAGTAGAACTCAAAATTCGATTGACATGAAATCCACGAGGTTCCAGAACTGTTTTCAGGACTTCTTCGGTTTCACTTATTCCATCGACAACCAGAACATGCTGTTCACTCAACACAGTAGATTCCTTCAAATACATCTCTGCTTCTTATTCACATCATTCTCTATGGAACGAAGCAAAATGAAAACCAGAAATAATAAAAAAAATTACGCGTCTATTCCACGACTCCTTGCATCCTTGCAAGAATATGTCTGGAATGAATTGCATCCATGCTAAGGACGCGTAATTTCACAATCTCTCAGGAAGTATAATTACCACCAAATCAAATGTGAGGCGGGAGAATAGCGGGTTGAAGAACGTCTGTCAAAAGAAATTATTACAAAAACGGATGTTTAAAGATTCTTTCACGGAATAATTTTAAAAGCTTGTCAAAAGCGAATTATCTTTAAAATAACGCTCTCATCTATCTTGCAAAAAATTGAGTCAACTTTTGCCAGCGAGTTAATTCTGGTTCCTCTTCAAATTCTTCATCAGAATATAGATCGATCTTTTCTCCTTCTTCATCACGATCATTAACTCTCTGATGACTGATAATTTCCAAATCACTTTCTGATTCTAAATCGATTTCATCAGGTTCATCCCCTTGTAAATCAAGATCCGGAACATCCTGATTTCCTGGAGAGAAGATTGAATTTAAGCCTTTGTTTGAAGCTGTTTCGTAGTTCTGATTCCCATTGCGGTTATTCTCAAGTTGTTCCTCATAAGCCTGTATCTGCTCAATTTGAGCAAGGTCATATAAAGCCTTCTGAGTGAGCCTGTCGGATGGTTCCGGGAGAGGAAGCGCATCCATATTTCTTTTATATGTTTCGCTGAATCCAGAAGGATTTTGATACGCAGGAACCATGCAACCTGAAAGAACAAAAACGACCAATCCGAAAATAAAAAGGATTCCCGTTCCTGAAAAATAATGATTGAATTGACTTGCTTCTTTATTAACCACGATCACTCTCAATTAATTCAATACAAAACAGATCGCAAACTTCTTTTTCCCCGCAAACTACCAAACAGAATAAAACGGGAAAGATAAGAGACATAAGAAAGAAAAGAACGCTAAAAAAGAACGTTGAATTAGAATTGTTTTCTTCCTTAATAAAATATCGGCTTTTAATCATTCTTCTCACGAACAGAAATCACCCTCTCAACGAATGAATGCCTTTTTCAAAGTGGTTTATTTTTGAGAAAATCATGTTTTTGTTAAAACGGGAAGAATAATTAAAACAAAAAAGGATGCCACGATTTCTCATGACATCCTTTTGAATTCTCGCGTTATTCAGAATTGGTAAGATTCTGCATTACTTGGCTGCTGCGTATCGCTTAGCAACTTCGTCCCAGTTGACAACATTCCAAAATGCGGAAACGTAGTCAGGTCGACGGTTCTGGTAGTTTAGGTAATAAGCATGTTCCCAGACATCTAATCCAAGAATGGGTGTTCGTCCTTCGGAAAGAGGAGTGTCCTGATTTGGAGTGCTTTCCACAACCAGTTTTCCACCATCAACAGAAAGCCAGGACCAACCACTTCCAAAGCGAGTTGCTGCTGCATTTCCAAACTGTTCTTTGAATGCATCCAGACTTCCAAAAGTGGAAGTGATCGCGTCACCTAAATCGCCTGAAGGATCTCCACCGCCATTGGGTGAAAGAACTGTCCAGAAAAGTGAATGGTTAGCGTGCCCGCCACCGTTATTGCGAACTGCTCCTCGGATTGCTTCAGGAACTGACCCTAAATCACTCACCAAATCTTCAATTGATTTTCCTGCTAAATCATCATGTCCTTCCAGGGCAGCATTCACTTTATTGATGTATGCCTGATGATGTTTTCCGTGGTGGATTTCCATTGTTTTTGCATCAATATGGGGTTCCAGTGCATCATGTGCATAAGGAAGTGCAGGTAATTCGTAAGCCATTATTAACTCCTTGATCTATGTTAAAATTATCTTTTCCCCGAGTTCCCGGGAGAAAATTAAGTGACAGAAAATTTAAGCTGTTAAATTGTATTTTAGAACTTATTGCATTTTGGACAACCGATAGACTCATCCCTTTTCAGATTACCTGACTGTTTCGGGGTAACCTTTGCGGATGATTCGAACTATCAGGATTACTATTTGATAATAGTTTCAAAAGATATCTATATCCCAAACACTTCTTGTGAATGCCATCCTATCTGGATATCTTGATATATTCATCCAGTTTAATACTCCAACATAAACGCAATAAATGATTTGAATTCCACATCACGCAGAATTCAGCACTTGATCTCACCTCTGAATTTCAAACAATGATTCAGACTAACAATCATAATCTAAAAATCGCCCAAATCTAATTCTGGCAAGAATCAAATAATCTGGAGACATGATGAACGTTCGATCAATTACAGCGCTTCCGGTATTTAATGAAGCAGGGCATATCAAACCTGTTCTTGCTGAAGTCAAAAAATATAGCCAGGATATTGTTGTTATCAATGATGGTTCTTCTGATAACACTGCAGAAGTTCTTGCAAAACAGGACGGAATCACGGTTATCTCCCACCCTGAAAACAGAGGATATGGAGCTGCTTTGCGGACTGCATTTGAGTATGGAATCGCTGAAAATTACGATGTTCTTGTCACAATTGACTGTGATGGTCAACACGAACCCCGACTGATTCCCGAATTGATTCAGGCTGTTTATGCAGATGAACAAACCCGAATTGATATGGTTTCAGGCAGCAGATACCTTCAAAAATTCGATAAAGACAGCATTCCGCCAGAAGACAGGCGCAGAATTAACATGGAACTTACAGAAATCCTGAATGAGAGACTGAATCTGTCGCTCACGGATTCTTTTTGTGGATTCAAAGCGTACCGGGTTGATGCGTTGAAGTCTTTTGATATCAGGGAGTTAGGGTATTCAATGCCACTGGAACATTGGGTGCAGGCAGTTGCTGCAAACCTGAACATTGTTGAGTTTCCTATCCCGCTTGTTTATCTTGAGGAGGAAAGATCGTTCGGCGGATCACTCGACGACAGCAAAAAACGGATGGCTTACTATCAACAAGTCCTGAAACGAGTGATGAAAGAATATTCCATGTGTGGATCAACTTCCGAGGATTGTCTTTAATTCCATAGTCCGAAAGCGATTAACATACAAAATATAATCGCATTAATTATGATTTCACCTGTTCATAAAGCCTGAAAAATAAATGTCCTGTTCTACAACCAATTCCGAGAATAAAATAAACGAGATCGATTGTGAACAATCGGAGGCAGATCAATCGTTATCAGATAAAAGTAGCCGAAACCGGTCTCAACTGAAGGTTCCCAAAACAGATGGAGCCATTTTTTCAATCCCGGAATTCTCTCAAAGTTCTTCTCTCATTGAATCCAATAAGGTTCTTTTTAAAGAAAATGATTCCTGCATCACCCTGAAATCATTTCGAGCTTTGCGTGAATCTGCTCGTAAAGAAATTCTGGAAGCAGCGATTGGTTATACATCAGTCATCAATCCCAACCAGAAATCTGTTCCCCTACCAGAAACATTTATTGTAACAGGTCATCAACCTGCACTTTATCATTCCGGGGTCTGGATTAAAAATTTTACAGCAGGTCTTCTTGCAAAAAAACATAATGGCGTTGCAATCAATTTGATTGTTGATAACGACCTGATGACAAGCGAGTCAATCAAAGTTCCCGTAACAAAAGCAGACGGGATTCACCCCGGCAATATTGAAATGGAAAATATCCCCTTTGATACACCACACGCCAAGCAACCGTGGGAAGAAGTCAAAATTCAGGATGCTGATTTGTTTTCTGAATTTGGAAATCGGGTGCAATCAAAAATTCAAAGTTGGAATTCCCATTCGGTCATTTCAGAAATGTGGCCAACCGCTGTTGATATGTCGACAAAATCTTCTTCCCTGCGAGACTGCCTGACTGCAGCCCGGCATCTCATGGAAAGAAAATGGGGAAATGAAATTCTGGAAATTCCCATCAGTCAACTATGCAAACTTCCATCGTTCTCTGTTTTCCTGATCCATATCCTGAAACATCTCGACTGTTTTCACAAGGTCTATAACACAGCGCTGCTTGAATTCAGAAATCAATATAAAATCAGAAGCCACACGCATCCGGTTCCTGATTTGAAAAAAGAGGGTGAACTTCTGGAAGCCCCCTTCTGGATTTGGAAAAAAGGGGACACTAAACGCCATCAACTGATGGTTCAAAACGATCAGGGTACTTTGACATTATCGTACAATCATATTGAACTGTTTAAAGTTGATGTCATGAGTGAAAATCTCAATGAAATCCTGAACTACGAATTGAAGCAGCTGAATTCCAATGGATATAGAATTCGTACCCGTGCATTAACCACAACCTTGTTTGCCCGTTTGTTCCTGGGTGATCTTTTCATTCATGGAATCGGCGGCGCCAAATATGATGAAATGACGGATGTTATCATTCAAAAGTTTTATGGATTGGAACCTCCCCGGTTCCTGACACTCTCCGCAACAGCTCATCTTCCTTTTCAAAAACCACTTGATGTTGACCAGATTAATCTTGAACGAGTTCACTACCTGCAAAGGGACTTACAATATAATCCGGAGCGTTATCTCGATTCTAAAAACGGAGTCAACGTCAAGAATCTAATTTCCGAAAAAGAGGAACTTATCCGAGCGCAAAAAGAAGCCAAGAAGTCCGGGTTATCCCGAAGTCAAAGGCGGAAATGCTCACGTGAAAACCGTCAACGCTATCACAATTTCCTGAACGTCCGTAATCAACTTTTTGAGATGAGTACGGAACAGGAAGAACAGTTGAAAGCAGAAGAACAAAGGTTGCAGGATCTCAAAAGAGAAAACGAAAAAATACAGGACCGAGAATATTCCTTCTGCCTGTTTCCAGTTGAAAAACTCCATGCCTTGATGACATCGCTTTAAAATGAACCCATCAGCAGTTGCCAGCACACAGTTTTCTGATGATTCAATAAAAAAAAGGGACACGATGATTCATCGCATCCCTTTCATTGTAATTTTAAATTTGCTTCAAATTATTTCAAAGCAGCCAATGCTGCATCATAATTAGGCTCTTGTGTTGTCTCTGGAACAAGCTCCGTGTAAACAACTTCACCGTTTTCATTCAGGACAATGATTGACCGTGCCAGTAATCCGGCTAGTGGTCCATCTTCAATCTGCATACCATAATCTTTTCCAAAATTTCCTGTTCGGAAATCAGAAGCGGTCGCGACTGAATCAATACCTTCTGCTCCACAGAATCGTCCTAAAGCAAAAGGAAGATCTCTTGAAACACAAACGACTTCCGTGTTTTCAAGGCTTCCCGCTTCTTCATTAAATCGACGAACAGAATCTGCACAAACGCCTGTGTCTATACTTGGAAAAACGTTCAGGACAACTTTTTTTCCTTTAATGTCATCACATGTCAGATCAGACAGATCATTTTTTGTTAAACAAATTGCACTCGCTGATGATCCTACTGCAGGAAGATCGCCAACTGTGTTAAATGAATCACCTTTGAGTTTAAATTCAGCCATTATTTTCTCCTTTAGGTTGCAGGAATGAATTGAATAACAAGTCCAGATCCATCGCTACGTAAATAAGTATTAATTGTTATTTTGAGCCCGTTTTTGTAGGGACAAGTGGCTCTTTGAGCGAGTCGCTCGACAAGCAGGTTGAGAGTATGACTCTGCAATTTAAGCCTGTCAACCAGCACAAGCATCGCTGAAGAAAATCTTAAACAGTTTCTCTTTGTTGGTAATACCAGACTGATATTAGAAATACTATTCTGGATTTCATGATCCAGTTATCGTTTCTGAATTCGTTCATACAGAAACTGATGATCAGAATTAAAAAGTTTCCGATACCCCAGAACCACTGCGATGATGGTGCCCAAAGCAGTCCCGGAGGCAATCAAAAACATGATCACAATCTGGTACTTCACTGCACTTAACGGAGGCACACCTGCGAGTATCTGGCCCGTCATCATGCCCGGCAAGCTGACAAGCCCGACTACGGACATCGTATTGAGAATAGGAATCATTCCACTTTTGACGGCTGACTGAACAGAATCTCGCGCAGCTTCCCAGCGAGTGGCCCCTAATGTCAGAAGCATTTCCACACGGCCACGATTATTAATTAATGATTCATTCAGATAGTTGATGCCCAGAGAAATTCCATTCAAAGTGTTTCCCAAAATCATTCCTAGTAATGGAATCACAAACTGTGCAGGATTTTCTTTCCATGTTTCAGGACGAATCACCGTTAATAATGCAATGCTTGTCACCAGCCAGGAACTGACCATCACCGCAAAAATACTGTTGATCCACATGCCGGAATAAAAACGTGTCGCATTTTTTGAAGAAGTGTATCCTGCAGTCAAGGTCATGAATAAAATGATCAGGAAGAGATAGAACCAGTTATTCTGTTGAAAAATCCATTCCAGAATGAATCCGAGTAACGAAAGCTGAGTGATGGTTCTGATAGATGCAACGATCAGTTTTTTTTCCAGGCCGAGCTTTAAAGCAACAGAAATTACCCCATTCACAATAATGAGTAACGCAGCAAAACCAATATCCCAATTGGAAAGATCATGATATTCTGTAGGCATTATATATTCTCTTAAAACAACTTTTCGTAAATAATAATTCAGGAAGTAACAATCCGGCCTGATTCCATTATTATCTGGCGGGTCGAAACTCTCTCCTGCTGGTTGGCATCGTGGCTTATCCAGAGATAAGCTTTCCCCTTTTGATTGATCCATTGCAAAAGAAGTGATTCTATATTCCGAGTTGCCTCTGCATCCAGTGCGGAAGTCGGTTCATCCAATAACAACAAAGAAGGATCAACAAGGAATGATCTCAGCAAAGCAACAATCTGTTTTTCTCCACCTGAAAGCACATCCGAAGAGCGATCCAGAAAACTGGCATCCTTGTTAGCAAGCTGAATTAATTCTTCTATTTTTTCATCCATTTCTTTTTCGTTTTCGACGAAATTCTTTTTAAAGAGAAAGGGCAGCATCAGGTTTTCACGAACCGTCCCTTCAATCAAAACCGGAGTCTGATGAAGGTAATGCACATCTTGTCGATATTTTGGAATCATGGAATGACTGAGTTCTTTTCCTCTCCAACGAATCTCACCATCCTGGATCGGTTCCAGAAGTGCAAGAGCGCGAAGGAGAACCGTTTTCCCAGCACCGGATGCCCCTGTTAATGCGATCTGGTCACCTTCACAAATTTCCAATGAAGTCGCCTCCACCAGAGAATCCCCTCCCGAGGAAATCCGCTTAAGCTGATTCACATTTAAAATCGCAGGTGAAGTCATATTCAGGCCAATAAAACGGGTCAATAATAAAAGGAATGGAATTCAGGATTAAACTTCTTTAAAAACAATTTTTTCTGAAAGTGCCCTGACATCTTCCGCATTAATTCTTGCAGGAAGAATCTGCCCAAGATTCAATGCAGCGGAAGCAATGCCAGTTTGAATTGCGGATGGAACATCATCACAATTTTGAAATATTCCCCAGGCAATCCCTGCAGTCAGGCAATCGCCACAACCAATGGGGTTCACAACCTCTACTTCCGGGGGATAGAAACAGTAGCTTTTCTCTGAAGATGTCAGCCATAATTCTTGGGAGCCATTGGAAATCAAAACCCACTCTGCTCCCTGCTTATTCAGATTTCTCATTGACTGTAAAAGTTGCTCCGTCGTTTCAATTGTTTCCCCGATTGTACTTTCAAGTTCTTCCCGATTCGGCTTGACCAGAAAAGGTTTATGATTCAAAGCCAGTTTCAGTTCTGCTCCACGAATATCAAGAATCGTTTTTGCAGAAGTTGTTTCCAGCAATCGGGAATAATAATCAGGGTTAGTCTTTTCAGGCAAGGAACCAGTCATCACAACAACAGTGGCTTCTTTCACCAACTTTTGAAACAACTCTTTGAACTGATCCAGTTCCTGCTCCGAAAGTGATGGCGAATTTTCCACGAGTTCCGAAGTCACTTTTGTCGATTGATCGAGAATTGTGGTGCAGGTTCTTGTTTGAGATTCTGTTTCCACCCATACCGTATTGATATTTTCATTTTGAAAATCCTGTTTCATCAACAATCCCGCACCGCCCCCTGCGGTCGATATCACTTTCACAGAACCAGAATCATTTTCAGCTAATTGTTTAAGAGCGTATCCGACATTCAGGTTTTTTCCCGATGCACATTGCCAGACTTGTTTTGCACGATTCACTTCCCCAACCTGAAATGGATTAAATAAATAAATTTGCTGCCAGGCAGGGGTTAATCCGGCTACTAAAATCACAGAATTTCCTCCAGGAGGGACTGCAGTTCCTCATCTGATAATTTGACAGGATTTCCATTCATGCTGTTTCCCCGTGAACTTTTCACCAAAGCGGGCAAATCTTTTTGTTCGATGCCAAGTTCAGATAGCGTAGCAGGGATTCCAAAAGAATCATTCAACCCTTCAACAATACCAATCGCAGCTTCAACCGCTTCATCATCACTCATAGAAACATCGCTGGTGAATAGTTTTCCAAGGTAAGCGATCTCTTCGGTTTTCTCATCTGCATTCACTTTCAAAGCAACCGGAAGCATCAAAGCACAGGCAAGTCCGTGAGGAATTTTGTGATGAACTCCAAGTGCAGCTGCAACTCCATGCGCCATTCCTAAACCAGAATTTGCCAATGCCAACCCGGAAAGCATTGCAGCGTGTGACATGTTCTCCCGAGCTTCCCGGAATTCGGGATTTTCTACAGCATCAGTGATATATGGTAATGAACATGAGAGTCCTTGAAGACATAACGCGCGAGGAATTGGCTTCGCATTTTTTGAAATGTAACTTTCAATCAATTGCGTGATCGTATCCATTCCCGAATAAGCAGTAATTTCGGGTGGACAAAGAGTTGTCAATTGAGGATCAATCACAACAAGCCGGGCGATCATGGAAGGATCACGGAGACTTTTCTTAAATGGTGGATCATAGTTGGAGATGACTGCATTTTTTGTCACTTCACTTCCTGTCCCGGAAGTGGTTGGCATTGCAATAAAAGAAAGCGGTTTCTGTTCTACTTGAAGACCTTTTCCAACTCCTTCTAAAAAGTCCTGCACGGAATTGCCATGCCTGTTCGCTGCCATAGCTGCAACTGCTTTTGCCAGATCCATTGCAGATCCGCCACCAATCCCCAAAACCATATCATCTGAATTGGGATCATATTCAAGAATTTGCTCGACAAAATGATCAACATCTTTCACTTCAGGTTCTTGGTCAATTTCTCCTAAAATGATGGCTTCAATTCCTACAATGGAAACGGATTCGACCAAATCGGTATAAACACCTTTCTCCGCCAGCGTTCGAGAGCCTGTGATAATGAACAGCCTTTTTCCAATTCCTTGAAGTAAAGTTCCAAGCTCTTTCCGTTTTCCCCATCCAAAAATAATTTGCGAAGGGGAAAGGAAATCATAATGACCAATCAAAGATGAAATAACGCTCTCCTCTTATTACCAATTTTTTCTTATTTCAATAAATTCATAAAACAATTTTGTGCCTGATCTGTTCTTCTCAGGATATCGAAAATGGCTTTGAGAAAAAATGTCCAGCATCGAGAAAAGGGAATGATTTATGCGGTTCCATACTTATTTGAATGAGAATTCAACTCAAGTCTGTTTATTTTTCTCCCATCCTTTGACCATGCTTAGATCGAACGTATAATGAGCAGGAATAAGAAATCCCACCAAAATCAAACCATATACTGTTTATTATTTAACAAGAAACAGACAGGCAATACTCCCTATGAATAACATTGTTAAAGCACTTACTCTCCTGCTTCTCCTGAATTTCACTAGTCATCTATCAGCAGATCAAACAGAAGACCTTTCGGCCATTCTTGATAACATCAAGAAATTTGCATCAGATGACTGGGAAGGACGAGGAATTGGCACAAAAGGAATCAATAAAGCAGCTGATTTCATTCGAGAAGAATTTCTCAAAGCAGGTTTGAAACTTCCTGACAAAACACTTAAAGGGTTTCAAAACTTCCAAATGACTGTCGGCTCTCATCTCGGTAAAACTAATAGCTTGACATTGATTTCACCTGAAGGAAAAGAATTTGTTCTTTCAATCAACTCCGATTTTGCGGTTTCTTCTTTAGGAGGATCAGGGAAAATTGATTCTGAATTAGTTTTCTGCGGCTATGGCATTGATGATAAAAAGAAAAATCTGCAGGAATTTGAAAACGTAGACGTGAAAGGAAAAACTGTTATTATCGTCAGGCGTGTTCCTCAACAGGATAACCCAAAAGGTCCCTTCAGCGGAGTTCATGGCAGCATAACAAGACACGGCAATCTTTCCACAAAGATTAGTAATGCTTATCAAAAAGGGGCCATCGCTGTCATTTTTGTCAATGATATCCATACAGTCAAAGATGAACGAAAATCAGACATCAAACTCAAAGAAAAAATTCAATTCAAACACGATAAAATCGAAAAGAAATTAAAAGCGACTCCTTCAAAAGAAAAAGAGCAATTAAAAAAACTGAAACAGGAACTGATCGATCTAAAAAAAGAACTTATAAAAGTTGAAGAAGAAATCAAACAGGACCAGTACGACACTTTAATGAAATTCGGTTACGCAGGACGGGCAAAGAAAAATGCAATCCCTGTTTTCCAGATTAAACAGGATGTTTGTAACAATGTTTTACAAAAGGCAATCAAAAAGGATATTGCATCTTTTGCGAAAGAGATGGATAAAGAACTGAAAAGTCAGAGCCAGCTTCTTTCTGGCTGGAAAATCAAAGGAATAGCAACAGTTGTGACGGATCAGGCAACGGTTAAAAATGTGATTGGAGTGATTGAAGGAGACGGGACTTATCCTGATGAAACGATTGTTATTGGTGCACACTATGATCACCTGGGGTTCGGCGGAACGGGGTCATTAGCTCCCATGTCAAAAGATATTCATAATGGTGCAGATGACAATGCTTCGGGTTCTGTTGCATTGATTGAATTGGCAAAACGGATTGGAAAACGGAAGAAAAAACCTTCCCGCCGACTGGTTTTCATCGCCTTCACAGCAGAAGAAAAAGGACTGATTGGTTCAGCCCATTATGTAAAAAACCCGATCTATCCCCTCAATAAAACGATTGCCATGCTCAATATGGATATGGTTGGTCGCCTGGAAAAAGAAAAATTAACGATCTTCGGCACCGGGACTGCCCCGAGATGGAAGCCCCTGTTTGAAAAAATTAATCAAGAGGATCCGTATCATTTCAAATTGACCTTAAAACCAAACGGATTTGGTCCGAGTGATCATTCTTCTTTCTATGCAAAAAAAATCCCGGTCCTGCATTTTTTCACAGGATCACACGCTGATTACCATCGACCTTCAGACGATTGGGATAAAATTAACGTGGAAGGGATTCACCGGATCACCGGCTTTATCAAAAATGTTCTCGAAGATACTCTCGCCCAAAAAGATGTTCCCAAATACATTGAAATTAAAGAGAGAGCTGTTATAAACCGCGGAGGAAGAAGGCCTTATTTCGGTTCCATTCCTGATTTCGGCACAGAAGCAAAGGGTTATGCGATTTCTGGTGTTGCGCCGGGAAGTCCTGCAGCCAAAGGAGGACTAAAAGGGGACGATATTATTATCCGGGTTGGTGAAAGCAAAATTGGTTCACTTGAAGATTTCGACCTTGTCTTGAGAAAATTTGCTCCGGGTGATGATATTGATGTAACTGTTAAAAGAGCCGGTAAAGAAGTCAAACTGAAAGTCACTTTGACAAAACGCCGGTAATTTTAATTGTCTGAATATTTACTATTACTTTCGAGTGTAAACAAGCTGAACAGTGGTGATGTAATCGTTTCGTTTTCTGTCATCATTTGGCCTGGCGTTATAATCGTGTCGTAACCCCATTTTAAAACTCCATTCTGAATCATCGTCCAACTGGAATAAAACTCCATAATTACTTGTTGAACGAAAAACGGAAATATCGCTTAAACTTGGACTCAAAGTCGTTTTATGTTCGTATTGAATCCAGTCCGTTAATGGCCAATGGAATTCATATTCACCGAACATGTCAGGAGTTGTTCTTTTAAGATCGGGATTGCGAAAATTTTCATGCGTAACACCAGGACCAATCCTGCAAATTAATCTTTTCTTAGGTTCCATAAAAAATCGATATCCAAAACCTGAAGAAAGAGAATTACGATGCCTTAATCTTTGCAATTCATCTGTTTCCATTTTTGTTTTAATAAAGACCACCCAATTATCTGTCCGTTTGAAGTCAAAGGTAGAATTAACAAACCAACGATTGGAGATCAGGACATCCGTTGATTTTCCATATTGTCCGCCCAGGTTATGCTGTTGAAAATATCGATCTGTATTCTTTTCTAGCCGTGCAGAAATATTGACCGATTCCTGTTGAGAGTTCCCTTCCAGATATCGTCCCCCCAATTCCACTCTTCTTGTCCAGTCATTGACAACTTCAACTGTTTGCCCAAAACCATCTGATAACGTCTCATAAATAATTTCCGGAGCCTCGACCGGATTGTTGAATATCTTTTCAGGCAATCCCAATTCAACCGTTTTTTCCGGAGACTCTTCTTCGGAACCAGATTCCGGTACTTCATCTGGAACAGGAACCAATTCCGGACCAGAATTTTCCTTCGCTAAAGCAGGGTCAGGAGGATATTCGATGAAATCAATTTCCCCTACCGGAACTTGCATTGTTGTCCCCAGAGGTAACTCCCATTTCAGGTTCCCACCCTCAAATCCTCGGTCATACCCGGTAATTTCCTCTCCTGTTTTGAGATGGAGCACTTCCATCTCCGATGCGTGAATCCATTGAAATGGAAATACAATCAGGCAAAATAGTATTAGTAGTGTTGAGAAAAAACGAATTCGGAGCATGTATGAATAGTTTTGGAGGGTTATATAATGGTAGGAATTTGGTGGGGACTAATGATGGGTGGGATTCTAGTTTGAATCCGCTTTTACATCAATCCGTATTTATTCATGCTGTTATGATCTTAACCTGTTTATTTCATTAGGCTTACATTCCAACAATCTTCGATATGGCAGAAATCCATATTGATTAAAATGGGATAACTTTATCCTTATTCAAGAGGGATTCTCAAAAGCAGGAAACAGGATAAATTGATGAATACTTTCCGATAACAATGTGATATGAGGGTATAATTAGGGAGTTGTATGACTATTTTTAAAAAAATGGGCTGATTAGTCACAAGAAAACTTTGAAACAAATCTAATTTCTATAATAATCATCCCTAGTTAAAATGACGATAAATGATGGTATCAACAAAAGTTATCATCATCTGAATATTCGATATCCAAGCAGTCTAAAGACAGGTCAAGAGAATGGCGAAATCTGGAAAACGGAAAAAGTTACCCAAGCTCATTGCAGTAATCAATGCGGATAACTGCACAGGGTGCGAATCGTGTCTTGAAGTCTGCCCAGTTGACTGCATCGCCAAAGTTCCGGGAGATTATATTCCGACACTTCAATCCTGGTGTGAAATTGATATCGAACGTTGCGTTGGCTGTGAAGTTTGTGTCCACGTTCCAACGAAAAAGTCAGATCCTTATGAACTCGTTGTCTGCCCGTGGGATGCCATTGAATTAATTCCGCCCATTGAGGTGGCTCAATACGTTGCTCAAAAAGGTGGTCCTGAAAACTACATTCACGATAACTGGGAACGTGTTGTTGAACCTGCCATCCAGATGTCGACACTTGCAGCTGAACAGGCAACTTAAACTCTCAAATCTTTGTTCCTGATCTTGTAGAGTCTCCGAACCAGAATCTCCGCTTTATTGTATCCACTATTTATGGGGAGGTTCAAACACGTTGCCATCACACCCCTTGCCCTGCTTGTTAATCTTGGATGATGTTGCCAATTCAGAAGTTCTGGAATAATCGTTATAACCCTTTCAGCATGTCTTCGATCACACATTGTTCTCTCTTCCCATTGCCTGATTTTCCATTTCTCCGTCCCAAAACAATGCATAAGCTATTGTTAAGGCGTGGTATTGCTTCAATTGTTTCCCTTTATTTAATGGAATGAATATGAGAGTGCTGGTTGAAGAAACCATAAAACGTTGATTGTAAGAAACAACTTCCTGAACTTTTTTTAAGTTCTGTTGATTTTTTACATTACCGAATTGAGACGTTCCAGGATCTTTTTCTCGAATGTCCTGGCGGAATAACAAACTAATAGACAATCTCCCCGTAATTCACCTGAGAACATGATGTCAAACGAACTCGAACAAATCAAAGTTCAACTCGACGAGAAGGACCAACTCGTTGATGCGTTGACAACACGTCTTGAACAAGCTGCTGAACAGCTTGACAGAATTCGCAGAACGGGAAGTGATCGCGCAATAAAAGTTTCTGGCGGATCAGGCGGAGGAGCACTCTCACCTGAGTTTCTGGATCAGCAAAAACAAATTTCTGACGATATTCAAAGCATGTCCGCACAGTGGACAGAAATGGAAACCACCGGAAGTATCGCCCGAATCGAACATCAAATTGGTGATGTTAGAGATTTAATTATTGATCTCTGCCAAAAGCAGCAAACATTATTAGAAAATGGTCTCCCCAATTCTGTTCCTGAAGACGTCTCTTCTTTTCTTGATCAACTGGAAGAAACGAAATCACCTGAAGTCATTGAGAATGATGAAACCCCAATGACTGGAGAAGAAAATTCTCCGGAAGAAAACGGGTTTGATTTTAATGCTCTTAAGAATAGCCTCCTGAATAATGATTCCGATGATGCAGAAAATAAAATTGAGAATCAAATAGCCAATGTGGTTCAGGATATCAATAATACCAATTCGGATTCTGCACCCCCGGTTTCTGCACCCGAAGTATCCATTGAGGAAGTGACTGCACCCCAGGATATTCAGTTTAAAGGGGCAACTCAGGACCAACTTTGTGAAGCGATTGAACAGAGAGATAGCTACATCGCTTACCTGTTAAGAAAATTGCGAGTGTCACAAACACTCCAAATTTCGATGCCTGACTGGGAATCTCTTGAAGGTATTCCGGAAGAGTTACTCAAGGAAGCACACAAACTTTCCGAGCAACTCAATGAACAACTCAGGCTTGCTGAAGTAGAAAATGCAGTGGAACGTGCCCGTTTGGGACGAGAAGCCAACCGCCTTCAACAATTACAACAAAAAATGGATAAAGACAGACACCAGCTGGATGAGGAGAATCAAGATAATGAAGATCACAACTCACCACAAGGTTCTTCCCGTTGGATGAAAATGCTTTCCAGAAATCGCAAACAAAATAATGGCGACGAATAAAACAGTGACGAAAAATATTTCAGTCGAATTCGGACTCCTATTTTTTTAATGCTTCTTCAATTTTCTTTTTCACTGCTTCGTGATCAATCGCAGTCTCTTCGTCTGAAATGAATGTTTGAATTAGCTTTCCTTCCCGATCATATAATTTATAATGGGGAAGCGCATCACCTTCTATTTTGTAATCCTGGAATGTTTTATCTTCAGAACCATCTTTTGCCATCAGGCTGGTAAACAGGCATTTTCGCTTTAGCAGAATTTTCTTTGCCCGTTTCATAACACCTTCACTATTTTCATCCAGACACATCATCAGGATAACCAGCCCATCTTTTTTATATGCTTTTGAAAGTTCAACAGTCTCTTTCATACCCTTGATACAATTAATGCACCACGTTGCCCAGAAATCGACAAAAATGACTTTCCCTTTATGCTTCTCCAGTTCTTTCTGAAATTGCTCCGGCGTGACAATCGTGATCGTTAATGTCTCAGCTTCCGAATTTGTTTTCACAGGATTTTCAGTCTGAGTTTTTACTGGTTTATCAGTACCTGTTTTTTTATCCGTCTCCACAGTAGGGGATTTTTTTGGGCTCTCGGTGGAAGGGGCATCATTACACCCGATCAAAACAAATAAAGATAAGATTCCAGTTAATAGCAAGTTCCGTTCATGTCGTTTTAAAATGTCCATTTGAGAATCCTGGTTTCCTTATAATTTCTGTAATAATACCGCTGCTGATATATTCCATATTCCAGCTGATGTCGAGAACAAATTGATTGCATGATAATCTGATATTGGACCTGTCAGACAGATTTCTGTCAATCTTCATTGAGATCCAGAACAATCATAACATGCTGATACCATAAAGGTTACAGCTCTACATCAAGTTTGTTTGAAAATATTTCAATGAAATAGCCAAGGGGTTCTAAGATTTCTCTCCTTGCCACGAATAACAGGATGAAAAGAGACACAAATTCAGAAGCGTTATTTCTTTTACGTGTCTTATGTTCATTATTTTTCGTTAAATCAACAAGGAGAATTATCATGTTCTGTAAAAAAATCATCTTAACAAGCTTGGCAGCTGTCGGGTTAGGATCTTTCGTTTTTGGTATGGATGCAGTCAGTTACCTTCGAACTTTTGGCCAGGAAGTTCGCAACACAGTTAAATCTAATGTTTCGCTCGATTTTGAAGTGAAACGTGCACGGGAAATGGTCGAAAACCTCATCCCTGAAATTCACAATTCCTATCACGTGATCTCTGAACAACAGGTTGATGTGGAATACATTGAAAAAGAAGTCAGCGACAAAGAAGCTGCTATCAAAGTTCAGGAGAAAGCAATCTCCAAATTGAATGAAGATTTGAAAACCGGGAAATCTCGTTTTGTCTATGCAAGCCATACTTATACAACTGGTGAAGTCAAAGAAGACCTTGCACGACGTTTCAACCGTTTTAAAACTGCGAAACAGGCATTGGCTCATGACAAGAAAATTCTGGCAGCCCGCAAAAAAACTTTGATTGCTAATGAAAAGCAATTAAGTGCACTTTTAAGTTCCAAAAAAGATATGGAAGTTAAAATTGAAGAACTTGATTCCAGACTGAAAAGCTTAAAAGCACAGGAAGCAATCAGTACCCTGGAAATTGATAACTCTCAATTAACACGTGCAAAAAAACTGATTCGTGAATTAAACAAGCAGTTGGATGTCAAAGAGAAAATGCTGGACACTGAAGGAAAATTCAGCGATCTAATTCCTGTTGATTCCAAACCAGTTTCCCAGATTTCCACAAAAAGCATTACAGAGGAAATTGACGTTTACTTCAACAATGCTAAGGATATCGAAACGGATGTTGAAAAAGAGACTGAAAAAAGCGAAAAGGAAAAGGATAATTCCAAAACAGCTAGTGTTCAGGCTCTCCAACTTCAGCCGGCTTCCTGATAAATGGCCGATTGCTGATTGATTAACGAAAAAACAATGCAGCGGGCCTTAAATTAAGGTCTGCTGCTGTTTTTATTAAAGCTGAACTCATACCGGTATTCCGGAAAAAAGAAGATCAAACAAGGAATTCATGTGATCTTTTAATGGGATTTCAACGTTATAAAAATAGGCAGGAAGTATCGTTAAATTCAACTCAAAAAAGAAGTTACAGAAACAAATAAAGAAGTTCATCATGGACATGGAACTAAAATCTATTGATAATTCTTCTCTATCACCTGAAAAATATTTTATAGAAAATCATCCGATGTCTGCTGGATCATTAAGCCACTATCGACTGGAATCATCGGAGATTAATCCCTTGAACAAATCACGGAAGGATGGGTCCATGTCCATTCCCTATGGTTCAGATCATAACGCTGAATCAACCAAGAATCAAAACAGTTATCTTCTCTGGGTTGATGGCGTTGGAAGCTATCTTTTATTCCTGGATGACAGAATGACCATAGGCGGTCCGCAATACACTTCGGAAGTGGCTGACCTGGCATTGCTTTCTAATTTATCACGAAAACATGCAAGCCTGATTCGATCTTCTTCCAGCAATTATTACCTTGAGGCACATTCCAGGGTTTCTGTTTCGGGAAGAGAAATATTTGAAAACACTTACTTGCAAGATGGCAGTGAAATTCAACTCGGGAATTCCGTCAAGCTCGGTTTTAAAATTCCCAATGCACTTAGTTCAACAGCGGTAGTCGATTTTCAAAGTGGTCATCGGCCAGACCAGAATATTGATGCAGTCATTTTAATGCATGATTCCTGCCTGCTAGGACCCGGTATGGAAAATCATATTCCCTGTAAAGAATGGAAAGAATGCGTCATTCTTTTCAAAAGAGAAAACAAAATTTATTGTCAATCGAGAGCTGACCTTTTCCTGAATGACCAACTCGTCAAAAATCAGACAGAAATACCAGCAGGAGCGATTATTTCAGGCATCGATTTCCGCTTCCGTCTGGAGAAAATTTGATATAATACAGTAAAGAATGCGTTTAAAAAATCTAGATGAAAAAATAACAACATGATATTAGGTATGCTTGGACAATTTGGATATTCACTTGGACCTAATGCAACCATTTTTTTTGCATTGTGGTTAATTGGAGGAGCATTCTGGCTTTGGATGATTATTGACTGTGTCAAACACGAAAAGAATGATAAAGATGAAAGGTTAATCTGGTTACTGGTAATCCTTTTAGCCAGTTTACCAGGAGCGTTGATTTACTTTTTCTTACGAAAAATTAAAAGGCCTGAAAATGTATTGCCGATTAAGACCTACTTTAAAGACAAGGTTGACCCACCGGAATCAGAATCAAATTAAAATTAATCAATTATAAAACGAAGAGTAAAGATGTTAACCATGGGATTGTTCGAATTACTTATTTTTGGTCCATTAACCCTGTTATTATTAGCACTTGCAATATTACCTTTTGC
>JAJRVU010000039.1 GCA_024277145.1 Planctomycetota bacterium | reverse complement strand
GTTGTAATCTTCACCAAACTGAGTTCCTCGATATCGAATCATTCCTGAAACTGCCACGTGACCAAATCGATAAGCAGCTGTCAGTAATTCCCCGGTCCCCTGAAATTCTTCAAGACATTGAACCTGCGAATATTTGGGATAGACCCCTCCTTTGACCCAATGAACTAACGTGTCCATTCGTGGCTTGCCTTCCATCAGGTTGATCGTTCCAAGCATATCGCCCCCGGGCATGAAGTCGACCTCCACCGGATTATCCATTCCCCCACCCGCAAAGGTTTGCACATCGGTACCATCCGGCCGGGCAGAAAATATTCTTGCAGCGAGTCCTTTACTTGTGGTTTTTCCAGACGAACTTTTAAATTCATGACCATGCCTGCCATCGGCCCAGTAAATTCTTCCGCAAGGCCCGAGAAAACATCCATGAATACTGGCCGCATTGCCACTGAAGCCGAACTGGTTGACAATCACTTCTCTTTTGTCAGCCACGCCATCATCATCGGTATCTTCCAATCTCCAGATGTTCGGCGGTGATGCAACATACAACGCCCCTCGATACCACATCGCTCCCATCGGGAAAGTCATTTTGTCAGCAAAGATGGTACTTTTATCAAACCGGCCATCGTTGTTTGTATCTTCCAGCATGCGAATCAGGCTAGGAGGATTTTTGACGAGATCAACGGACTTGATGTTGACCCCTGCATTCTCTGCAATGAATAATCGACCCCGATCATCAAACCCTGCCATCATCGGATATTTTGTCAGAGATGGTTCCGTCACTTTTTCAACGGTAAAGCCTTCGGGAACTTTCAGGTCATGCGCCTTCACGGGATTCAAATTGGAATTTGTACTGGCAACAAAAAACAGAATCGAATAGGAAACGAGTTTGAGCATTTTTTAATCCTGTGGTTTTACTATAGGGAATTCCTGGCCCGGCACGAGTTTTAATTATTCTAAACAACTCCCTTTCCATTCTAATCCATCAGGGGTGGCTGAAAAAAGGATGTAAGCCAAAAAACTGCTCGATTACCTTATAAAACGATCTGAATTTTGCATCTGAAGTATAGATATGTTATCGTATTTTTCTTAAAACTTTTTCTCTTGGATAGACACATGGAATTATTAACCGTTGATTTCAATAACCTCTTAATGAGTCATCTGGAACAATGCCCACTATGGGGGATGTATACCGAAGGTTTCTCTGAGGAAGTCAGAGTGGCACTAAATCACAAAACAGCGTTAGAATTTGCTTGTGGGCCGTACTATATCGCCGCAGACTTTCACCTTGCTGGAGGACTCCGATGCGAAGGCTTCGTGGTCGTCAGTGAGATGGGATTGGATATCTATGCTCTGTTCATTTGGACTGGCAAGGACTTCTGTCCATTCAATAAATACGGGGATCGGTTGTCTAATATTGCAACCGAACTTGTCAGGCTTAATGATGAAATGGAGACTCATTTAACACCTGAAGAAGTATTTCCCATTCAGTACGAACTGAGATTAACGAAAGCTTTCATCGACGATCTTGACTTAGGCGAGGCTGACTCCGACGAGGATGATATCGTTGAACTTAAATTCGGCAGTACAGGAATATTTGATCTGCCCGAATAATCATTTTTATCGTTGGTAATCGGCTTGAAAAAATGACGACATTTCTGATCAATTCGTTTACTTAAAGCGTCTATACACAGGTGATTAAAGTGGTTGAAGATGCTTTGGAAAAGCTCGAAGAATCGAGAAAAACATCAATGTGATTGACTTGGGAGCGGATGAGCAGTTAAGATATTCAGAGGTTTCTAGCTAAGCCCCAATGGGAAGTTTCACATCTGATCGGTACAGATTATACGGGCACAAATTAGACAAGCACTGTTTTCAGTGCAGATAACACAGTCAGTGCAGGTGACACAGGTGAAACATTCCAGAGCTTTGGGTTCTAGCCGGGGGTGGAATTCAGGGGGGCCAGACATTTGGATCAAGCGACCGATACGGCGAATACCCGATTGACAATCCGGTCACGCCAGCAGACATCGCTCATACCGTTTATCATGCAATGGGAATCAAGGACCTGACCATCTACGACAAACTGGACCGCCCCTTCCAACTGCTCGAAGATTCCAAACCGCTAACCGCCCTTTTCTAAAGCGATTACAATACCCCAGGTACTTCCTTATAAGTATGGACGTTCATAAGAACTACAAAGTGAACTGGTATCAGAGCGTGTGATACTTACTGCATCAACTTCCTGATCTGTTCAATGCGTTCCCGATTTGCATTCAGGTCAGAATGTCCTGCCCGTGAAGCAGAGCGGACATGAATCAATTTTTCTTCCGGCTCAAGAAGGAATTCCACGTCATCAACATATCGGAAAATCAGCGAAGTAAATTCATAGTGAATGTATTCTGCTTCTGCGGAAACTTCTTTCGTTAAGGGAACTTTTTTTACCCGGGGCAGTTTTTTGATTTCTTCCTGCAATAATAAAAAGGCCTCTTCAGGGTCTCCCTGAAAACGGATTGGCTTAATCGCATGCTTTTCATCTTCATTAAAAGAGCAGACGCAGTTGGGAGATTTCGGGCAAAGCGGTAATTTTCCATCCACCACGCCGGGAATCGCAGGCTTGGGGGAAGTCACACTGAGATAAGCCAATCCACAAACAGGCAACAGTAATACGATGATGACAATCAGGTAAACCAATTTGAGAATTCTCTTCTTCCAGATTTTATTGTTTTTTGTTGTATCCATGAGATCAGCTTAACGAAAAAACAAATCTAATGTAGGAATCGCAGCAAGATTTCTTTCCATCCTTCACAATATTGCCGTCAGGCTACAGCCTGACCTACAG
>JAJRVU010000038.1 GCA_024277145.1 Planctomycetota bacterium | reverse complement strand
TCCTAGTCTTTTTATTCATCTGGTCAGACCCATTAGAATATAATCATAACAGGTTGAATGATGAATAATAGAATAAACCATCTTCCCGGATACTTTTTCCAAAAAAAACAGAATGCCAATATTTAGCAAAAAACAGGCTATTTTTCCTTACTTTCTGCTTTCAAGGTTGCCGGACAGGAACAAACAACCTATCTTGGCAAAATGAGATATCCCTAGTGCTGTTTGCCTTTTTTAAACTGATTTGAATTTGATAAACAGGTCCTCTTTAAATTCTTTGTAAATAGTTATAAGTCATTTAATAACAAGATGATTCGTAAATATGTTAAGACCATTTATCGAGGGGAAAGCTGACTTCAACAGGGAAGTTTACTGGCATATTTCTTACGGAATCTTATACTGACCGCTAAACAGTTCCTTCGTCAGATGTTTTGTTTTGAACAAGTTATTATCAAAATCTTCTGCAGGAAATGTTCAGGTCATCGAAAACTCTAATTTTGATGGAATAGATAACAACAGGAATATCATTCTTCAGATAATATTTTTTAGCAATACATAACGGATTGATTGCATCGACTCAACTAAAAACAATTTTGCATTTCTCTTAAATTCAGGGCATGCAAAAGTCAAGGAGATTTGAATGTCTACAACAACAACTAATGATTATAAAGTTAAAGATATCAGCCTCGCTGAATGGGGACGCAAGGAAATTGAACTTGCTGAAACTGAGATGCCCGGACTGATGGCGCTGCGTGAAAAATATGGCGACACAAAACCACTTAAAGGAACACGCATTGCAGGTTGCCTGCACATGACAATTCAGACTGCAGTTCTGATTGAAACCCTGACTGCGTTAGGGGCTGAAGTTCGCTGGTCCAGTTGTAATATTTTCTCGACACAGGATCATGCAGCTGCAGCGATTGCTGAAACAGGCGTTGCTGTCTTCGCCTGGAAGGGAATGAACGAAGAAGAATTTAACTGGTGCATCGAACAGACTCTTCATTGGCCAGACGGTCAACCTTTAAACATGATTCTCGATGACGGTGGCGACCTGACCATTATGGTTCACGATCAATACCCTGATCTTCTTAAAGAAATCAAAGGGCTTACTGAAGAAACAACAACTGGCGTTCATCGACTGCACCAGATGCATAAAGCTGGAAAACTCGGCGTTCCTGCAATTAATGTGAATGACTCAGTAACAAAAAGTAAATTCGATAACCTTTACGGTTGCAGGGAATCTCTTGCTGACGGAATCAAACGTGCAACAGACATCATGATTGCTGGTAAAGTTGTTGTGATCTGTGGCTACGGCGACGTCGGCAAAGGTTGTGCAGATGCCATGAAGGGACTCGGAGCGAGAGTCATCATTACAGAAATTGATCCTATCTGTGCATTGCAGGCGTCAATGGAAGGATTCCAGGTAACCACCATTGAAGAAGTTGTTGGAATTGGAGATATCTTTGTCACAACAACCGGTAACTTTGATGTCATTCGCGCAGAACATCTTGACGCAATGAAAAACGAATGCATCGTTTGTAACATTGGTCACTTCGATTCTGAAATCCAGATTGCTTACCTGAAGAATCGGGAAGACATTAAAGAAGTTAATATCAAACCACAGGTTGATAAATTTGTTTATCCGGATGGAAAAGCAATTATTGTTCTTGCAGAAGGACGACTCGTCAACCTCGGTTGTGCAACAGGTCATCCCTCTTTTGTGATGTCAAATAGTTTTACCAATCAGGTTCTCGGACAGATTGCCCTTTGGACAGAAAACGATAAATATGATATCGGTGTCCATATGCTTCCTAAAGAACTGGACGAAGAAGTAGCCCGTCTCCACTTGGATAAACTGGGAGTCAAGCTGACTGTTCTGACTGATGAGCAGGCAAAATATATTGACGTTCCTGTCAATGGACCTTACAAACCTGATTATTACCGATACTAAATCTTTAGTGGTAACAGTTAGTTTAAAACAGGAAAGCTCGTGTGAATGCACGGGCTTTTTTTATTTGTACACTGAAAGAGTTCCGATAAATCTAAACAAATACCAGATATTAAGGTCTGGAATCAACTCTTAACTTTCGGTACCCTGAATAGATCATAATTTTCTGCATCCCAATTACGCCTGTTCTTTCAAGCCCTTTATATTTTAAAGAGAGTTTATCAATTATGACCCAACCCTCATTTAATCGACGAGAATTTATTAAAACGACTGGTCTGTCACTCGCTGCACTCAGTTCTTACAGCTTCATCAAGAATGTTTCAGCAGCAGAGAAAAAACCACTCTACACCATTTCTCTTGCAGAATGGTCACTGCATAAAACTCTGTTTGCCAATGTGATTCATCATCTGGACTTTCCAAGAGTTTCCAAAGAAGCTTTTGGGATTGATGCGATTGAACATGTGAATATGTTGTTCATGGACAAGGCTAAAGATAATGCCTACCTGACGGAACTCAAAAAACGAGCTGACGGCGAAGGTGTGAAAAGTCTTCTCATCATGATTGACAGGGAAGGGAATCTTGGTGAACCGGATGAAAAGAAACGAAAGCAAGCCATCGAAAATCATTATAAATGGGTGGAAGCTGCCAAGTTCCTCGGATGTCATTCCATTCGCGTGAATGCCCGTAGCACAGGAAGTTATGATGAGCAAATGGATCGGGCTGCAGATGGATTAAGAAGGCTGACTGAATTTGGTGTTCAACATAATATCAACGTGATTGTTGAAAACCATGGTGGTCTTTCTTCCAACGGAGAATGGCTGGCTGGCGTGATGAAAAAAGTGGATCATCCTTCCTGTGGCACACTGCCGGACTTCGGAAACTTCCGATTAAAAGGAGATGAATGGTATGACCGATACAAAGGAATTAAAGAATTGATGCCTTTTGCAAAAGCGGTCAGTGCTAAATCTCACGACTTCGATAAAGATGGCAATGAAACGAAAACCGATTACCATCGCATGATGAAAATTGTTGTCGATGCTGGTTTTAACGGCTATGTCGGCATTGAATATGAAGGTCATATCGACAGCGAAATTGTAGGCATCAAAAAGACCAAAAAATTACTCGAAAGAATTCGACAGGAATTATCCTGAGGGACTAACTGAGACTTGATCATTCACAAAGGTTGCGGGTTCACTCTCGCAGCCTTTTTTCTTTAAGTGTTCAAAGACAAGAGCTTAGAGCAATTCAGTTAATGGAATATATCTCAAAATGCTCAAAAAAGAACTCATTGATACTGACTGATATGAAGGATAAAATGAATTCTTGAAACTGCTTGGGATTTCCTGAATCAAAACCAGAGATCGATATGTATTCTGTTCGCTTCATCATTTTTATTTCGTTATTGAGCTTTTGTGCTGACTCACCTCTTTTTGCACAGGAGAAGAATGGCCAGTCTGTAAAAATCTCTTTTGATAAAGAAGTCAAACCGATATTAGCCAAGCATTGCTTTGCATGTCACGGACCTGAAAAACAGGAAAGTGAAATCGGATTCCACGAAGAGAAGGAAGCATTCAGAAAAGGAGAATCAGGGGATTATGCAATTGTCCCGGGAGACCCTGAAAAAAGTCATCTTCTTCATCGGATAAAAAGCGACGATGAAGATATCAAAATGCCACCTGAAGGAAAAAACTTGTCTTCACGGGAAATTGAAATAATCCATAACTGGATTCAACAGGGAGCAAAATGGGAAAAACATTGGGCATTTGAAAAACTGACGCGTCCGGATATTCCAAAAGTGAAAAATAAAAATTGGGTGAAAAATCCTGT
>JAJRVU010000037.1 GCA_024277145.1 Planctomycetota bacterium | reverse complement strand
TTTTTAAATTTAAATGGAGAAGAGATGACAAAAGAAAATGATAAAGTGATCTACATACCTGAAGGAGCTAATGGTGATGTGGTTGAAAGACGCGGTAATAATGGTCCTATTGTAACAAAACCACAAACTGATAAACCATATTCTCCTCCCCCCCCTAAAAAATAAGGAATTAGAATGGGTGCAAAAGAACCAACCCCTTTACCTAGAAGTAAAGAAGAAAAAGAGATGAATCGTCAAAAACCATATTCACCTGCTCCGCCTGAAAAGAAAGAAAAAAAGAATGACTAACAATAAATCGAAATCAGATTCAAATCGGCCAAAGCATAATGATACGATCTATATTCAGAATGGTGCTAATGGGCAGATACCTGCAACAAAATCCGAAGTAATGGAATCAAAACCATATTCACCGCCCCCACCAAAAAAGGATAAATAATTGAAGGGGGAGTTGCACTTCACAAACCATCTCAATGATCTCCCGCTCGTTCAATACTTGTATCGGGTTACTCCTGATTTTGAGCTGGAGATGTTTCGTAGTGAATATTCTCTGCGGCTTGGCGGTGACGTGCCTGCATGGTAAAATTAAGTTCTAAAGAATTTATAAACTTTTTCCAGACTTGGAATCGACACTTCGTGATACTGGATGAATGAATATTGCCTCCACTGTTTTTCTGATTTGCTCTGGAAGTGTGTCCCAAACATTAATTATCTTCTTTAGCGTCGGGTCAAGTTTTGTCATGCAGTGACAATCGCTGCACCCAACACACTCCCCAGATACTCCCAATGAATCAGGCAAAAACGTAAGTTCTTTACACGTCAATGAGTTAGAGAATTGAGTGCAGGCATTCGAATCCCCCTCTCTCCGCTTTTTCTTTTTTGCACGCTATTGCAATCATCAGAATCTCTATGGGTTATAGGGTAATTCACAATTGCTGAATTCACCGGTTGCGACCTAATTCTGGACAAAACAGCAGACTACGGAATTAATCTAACACAACTTTTCTTAGAAGCAGGAGCATATATAACAACTGTTGCTGGCTCTTCGTATGCCGTATTTGACATGGACAACATGCTGTTGGTGTTGGAAAAATCACATCACGTTATGGGAAATTGTCAAGCCTAAAAAAAGAAATCAAGAGTATACTTGGAATTAAAGTAGATTTGTCATTTATTAAAAAAGGTGGAGTTTTTGATCAAGGACCATGGATCAATACTCTTGACTAACTTTAAAAGGAAATATTATGAATCCAGAATGCCAAATACATGTAAATCCAAACATAGTTGTTGATGATTTATTAAATATATTGTCGAATCATTATGGCGAGCATTTTCGTGTAAACAAAAAATACTCATTTGTATATGAACTAGATAAATTGAGTGTATATATAGACGAACCTGATGAATATGACCCAGAGAAAGCTAAGATAACAGATACGGGATTTTTGTACTATCAATATATTCTTGAAGTTGATCCTGTTGGATCTATTGAATTTGATGAGTATGTTGCCGCAATTAATCACCTGTTAGAATTTTTAAAAAGTTGTAATATCAGTTTTACTGCCGCCTGTGAATATGAAGAAATGCTTCTAGAACCGTATGTAGCTACTTCTAATTAACCTGCAAGGTCGAATGTCCGTTGTTCGGATTGAAACTTACGTTGCGAATATTCTGTCCAAAATTATCACCAGCAAATTCAAATACGACACCAATGGAACAAAGGTCCAGAAGATTGTCGAAACCGACAATGATGCAGATGGCACCATTGATTCATCCACAACAACCACGTACCTGAACGACAATAATAATTTCACCGGTTATGCAAAGATCATTGAAGAGATCACAAGAGAAACTGCCACCCAGAACATCACTGATCAAAAAGTGTACACGATCGGGAACAGCATCATTGCACAGACGCAATTAGCAACCGGTGCAGCGGAAGAAGGAAACCCGCTACTTCTTATCACTGACGGTCTCGGCAGTACCCGATATTTGGTGGATGCGTTGGGCAATGTGATTAACAGTAACGGTGCAGCACAGGTCTTCCAGTATGATGCGTTTGGAAATGCAAAGGGATTTGAGCCGAAAGATGCGCTCACCAGCTTTTTGAAAAGTGGCGAGTTTTTCGATTCCAATATTGGCAAGCAATATCTGATTAATCGCTGGTACGATCCACGAATCGGCACCTTTAATCGTTCAGACCCCTTCGCTGGATTCCTTCGTGACCCGCAAAGTCTGAACAAATACCTCTACACCCACGGCGACCCGATTAATAATATTGACCCGAATGGGTTGTTTAGTCTAAGTGGCATGCTTTCAACAATGGGCAGCTCTACAGCACTACGCAGCATGGTTACCTCTGCCGTTACCAGTTCTGCCGGACGAGCAATAATGAAGATCGGATTGGAGATCGCTGTCGCCCGTGCCACGATTATGGTTGAGGCGCTGAATCAAAAAGTTGTCCCTATACCGAGGCAAAAAATACGGAAAGATTACCAGTATGCACTACTTGCTGAAGCAGGATACGAAAAAGCCAACCTTGCAAATGTAAATGCAAATGGTTGGATAAAGCTTAAAAAAATCACATTTGATAGCAGTGGCTTTAATGCAGTTCTTTTTCAACGTAATGGGGAAAAGGTTCTCTCATTTGCCGGAACAAATCCTTTGGATCCTCAAGACTGGATAAATAATGTTCAACAAGGATTATTTGGCGATGCTCCTCAGTATCGGCAGGCAATCGAAACAGTCCGTAAATTTGAGAAAAAATTCGGAAAAATCGATCGATTTGTCGGACATTCCCTTGGAGGTGGCCTTGCCTCTGCAGCAGCGATTGTGTTCAATCGTCGTCCTGCAACGACATTCAATGCAGCAGGTCTGAATGTAGATTTCGTGGCAAAGTACGGAAAAAATCTTGCTGGGGCCGACCAATTCATTGATGCATATCGTGTTCAGGGAGAGTTTCTTAGCACAGTTCAAGATGCATCGTTCTGGTGGATGATCACGCCATGACGTTTTATCGGACTTCTCGGCGCGAAAATGCCTGACTCTGTAGGGAAACCGATTTGGTTAGAAGGGACTAGTTACAGCTCACTCATGCGTCATACAATGCCTGAAGTGAAGGCTGGGATGATTAAAATGCTGTAACGCTAGCCAACTGACAATAACAAATAAAAAGGAGACATGAATATGTTTCGTGTACTACTAATCTTTCTTGTTGGATTGACAATGATGGGATGTAATCAGAGCGCAGGGGGCGTGAATATTTTTGAAGCAGTGGAAAATAATGACTCGAAGAAAATTGATAAGTTTGCAAAATCGGGGGGCGATTTGAACGTGAAAAAATTAAACGGAACTACACCATTGTGGGTTGCCTTATCCGAGAAAAAAAAAGAAAGTTATGAAGCACTTCTGAAGAATGGTGCTGATCCGAATGTCATTATGAGTGGCAAAAGAGTGGTGACACACTGGGCTGCATTGAATTATGAGGATTCCTGGTGGCTTAAACTAGCGTTACAACATGGAGCAGATCCAAATCTTGTGAATGTAGGTTGTACGCGTCCAAGTGCGGGAACGCCTCTCAAATATGCAATAATAGGCAATCCGTTTGGTGAAGATCCCGGGGTTTTGGAAAACGTGAGCCTACTCGTTGAACAGGGAGCAGATGTCAATAAGCCCGATCTTTATAACGCCTATCCGCTCTCAATTGCCCTCGATCAAAAGGACTTTAGAATTGTGTTATATCTTCTTGATCAGGGAACTGACTACCACTTATCCAAGCGCGATGGAATTAAATTTGTAAAAGCAATACGCCAAAAAATAAAGATGAAGAATGATTTCTTTCTCCTTAAAGAAGACCGTGATGATCTGGATGCTGTCCGCGATTGGCTTGTGGATCACAATGTTGACGTTGTTGAAAAGTAAAGGAGAGATAGGGAAGCAAACAGTTATAACCTGCAAGGTCGAATGTCCGTTGTGCGGATTGAAACTTACGTTGCGAATATTCTGTCCAAAATTGTCACCAGCAAATTTGAATATGACACCAATGGAACGAAGGTTCAGAAGATTGTTGAAACCGATAGTGACGCAGATGGGAATATTGATTCTTCCACAACGACAACGTACCTGAACGACAATAATAATTTCACCGGTTACTCTCAGGTCATTGAAGAAATCAAACGAGACACCGCAACGCAAGCTGTGCAAAAAGCGTTTGTCTATCTGTTCGGTAGCGATGCCATCTCTCAAACGGAAATTGATTTCAACCAAATACTGGAAGACGTTGTATTAGTCCTGCTAAAGGATGGTCACGGTTCAACCCGGTTTGTCACGAACGTCAACGCAGCGATTGAAGAAGGTTATAACTATGATGCCTACGGCAATGCATTAGGTTTCGATACCGCAGCTGCAATGACATCCCTTCTCTACGCCGGCGAACAATTTGATTCGACGATTAATCAATTGTACTTGAGACAACGCTGGTATAACCCAAGTGCGGGCACGTTCAACAGACTGGATCCATTTGCGGGTAATTTCACTGATCAGCAGAGCTTGCATAAATACCTCTACACCCACGGCGACCCGGTCAATGGGACTGATCCGACTGGATTGTTTACTCTAGCGGGTAGATTAGCAACTGCTAGCATTATAGGTGGATTGACTTCAATTTTAGGCAACGGTTTGGCTAATTATGCAAACGGAGATCCTTTCTTTCAAAATGCTGCTAATGCATATGTTATGGGGGCAATATTAGCCCCAGTTGCATTGTTCAGTCCTGGTGTTGCTCTTGCATTATCCATGTATGGCGTTGCAACCGCTGTACCATTTGCTGTTGATGTGATTGGAAACAAAGATTCAACAACTGGCCAGAAAATGGTTGCTTTATCTTTGGCAGGATTGTCATTTTTGGGAGTCAAAGGAGCTGCACGAAACGTACGAGTGAACGGTTTCTGGCAGAACTCATCACTAATGAAATCGGTACAAGTAAAAACCAAAGGTTCCAGTTCGAATCCACCTAATGCTCAACCACAACCCACATTAAGAAAAATACCCAGAACTGCAAACGACAAAAACGTAAACCCTGATCCACCTGAACCGCTATCTACTAGCCGACCAATTTCAAAAAATGCAGAGCAGAACAAAGCCGTCCAAAGATACATAGAAGCTTTGAGAAAGAGTGAAGCAAAAGATATTCGTGTTAATCAACAACAGGTAAACGCAAATCGTCAAAGGGTTGGAGTAAATCGACCCGATTTGCAATTTACAGACTCAAAAGGTAAAAGATGGTATATTGAATGGGATACCAAATCATCAAATAGGGGAATTCCTCATGGAGAACGCATCCTTGCAAATGACCCGAAAGCTAATACATTATTATTCACATTAGACTAATTAAGATACTCCAAACACTCATTTTGAAATCTAAGGAGAATTCATGCATAAGTATCATATCCCTTTCGGTTATAGGGAATCAGGAAAATATACAATTTCTTTTTTTGAAACTTCAGTAGAGAGACTCGTTAAAGAACTATTGAATTGGGGAGCAGAATACGATTGGAGCTACCATTATTCTATAGTTCCAGATCAATTCCTGAAGAATAAACAATTCACCGAACTGGACAATTTGGCACGAACGAATCTTTTAATCCCAACAAGAAATAGCTGGACAGCTCATGTCGATAATGATATTCTCGGCAGTTATCCACAATCGAAGCTTTATGTTCTTGCAGAGAGGCTTCGTATTCGAACAGTTAGTTTTGTTTTTGACTCCATAAGTGCGGCTAATCTCACAAAACGTCCCTACGGCATTTTATTTCTATGTATTGATGGTAGAGATGGTGGTAAAGCAAAAGAAAGGTCGGTTACACTTGTCAAAGATTCATCCTGGGAATTTTATGTATATGGTGATAGTTTGGAATTTGAGCAAATTGAAGCATACGAGGAAAGGTTAAAAAAAAACCGTTTGACACCACAGATGTTGATCAATTATGCCAATTCTCTTGGTATAGATATCGAATCACCTGATTATTATAGAATTTCGGATGCAGTTTTAGCTCAGAAATATTTAACAGATGATGGTGAAGATGAAACGAATCGTCTGATTCAGGAGTTAGCTGATATTGGTTTTGAATTTGGTGCAACTTCTGTCCAAATTCTTAATAAAGATAATCTAGAATCTGAGAATCATGATGAATAACGTTTTTGTTGGCCAATGGTCAAAGAGGTTCGCTTACTGAAACCCGACTCGAAGATGATGCCAGTTATTCCACCACATTAATCACTTATACGTACGACAGTCTGAATCGGTTGATCGTCGAAAATTACGATTCCAGTTTGACTGGTCTTGATTACCTGACTGAATATCATTATGACATTGTTGGTAATCGGCTAGAAAAAACCACGCTCTTTGAAAATTCAGAATATGAAAAGATTTCGTACCAGTTTAATGATCTCGATCAGCTTTTCTCAAACACCAAAGAGCTTTTCAGTGCGATTGATCAATTAACGCTACTGGAAACAGAAACGACAAGTCAGCCGAGAAGCACGGTCGGTTATGTCGGCGAATTGATTGACGTTGGATTAGGGATGATTAATTCCCGCGCACGGTATTATAACCCTGTAACTGGCTTGTTCACGCAGCGTGACACATTCCAAGGCAATTTCAGATACCCGCAATCCCTGCACAAATACGCCTACACACATAATAATCCAATCAACGCAATTGATCCGACTGGGTTATATAGTCTGGGATCTGCTTTAACTGCTAATTTTGAATTTATGATCACTTACCTTTATTTTAAAGCCTATTATGCTTTTCTGTGGCCGTGAAGGACGCGTCTTAATCTATAAAAGCGTATTCCCACGAGCCAATCGGCATCCGCCTGCGGAACAATCCCGCAATGCGGGCGACTACATTAAAAAGTAAACTGCTCTAACCGTTCAAATAATCTTGAATGTTTTGTTTAATCTCGTCTCTCACTCGACGAAACACAATCATTTGTTCTTCTTCAGCTCCTTCTGCATCAGCAGGATCATCAAAAGGTGTGTGGATCGTTTCTTTTGCTCCTGTGAAAAATGGGCAGGACTCTTTTGCATTGTCGCAGACGGTCACCACAAGATCAAAAGTATCGTTCTGGTATTGCTCCAGGGATTTGCTTTGGTAACTTGAAATATCTGCTCCTATTTCTGTCATTGCCTTGACTGCCAAGGGATGGACATAACCCGATGGTTTTGAACCCGCAGAAAAGGATTCCCATTCCCCCTTTCCCAATTCTTTCCAAAGAGCTTCTGCCATTTGAGATCGACAGGAATTTCCTGTACATAAGATTAAAACTTTTTTCATTGATGCTATTTCTTCTTGAGCAGTTTTATGAAAGTCGAGTAATTGAAAACTTGGCTGAACTTAACTTATAGCATGATTCAAATTCGTGGCATTGCAGGCAGTCGTCCCACTCTTCAATGTCAACTTCCAGGTTCTCACCGAAAGACCAAAGACCGCCTGATTTTTTCTGATCAACTTTAAAAACCTTTCCTTCTTCATGGCTTTCAGGTGTATGTGATTTCACATTGGGAAAAATTGTCCCGTAACATTCTTTGTGTTCAACAGGGTTACTCATTATGTCGTCTCCAATTTAAAGTGAATTACTGATTTGAATATTTTCTTTAAACCATCCTTGAGTGCGAGTGCAGAATTTAACAAGCATCAGCATCAAAGGGACTTCAATCAACACACCTACTACAGTTGCTAAAGCTGCTCCAGAGGATAAGCCAAACAACATGGTTGACGTTGCAATGGCGACTTCAAAATGGTTGGAAGCTCCAATCATGGCGGACGGGGCAGCATTTTCATAAGAGAGGTTCATTGCTTTTGCAGCAATATATCCCAACGCAAAAATAAGAATCGTCTGGATCAACAATGGAATTGCTATCCAGAGAATCGTCAAGGGGTTTTCAAGAATGACTTCTCCCTTGAATGAAAAGAGAAGCACAAGAGTTGCCAGCAATGCAAAAATAGTGATCGGCGTGAGTACATGCAAGAACTTCTCTTCAAACCATTCTTTTCCTTTGTGGTTGATGATCCATTTTCGAGACCCATAACCTGCAATCAGCGGGAGGGCAACGTAAACACCAATAGACAGCAATAAAGCTTTCCACGGAACAGGCAATTGCCCAACACCAAGCAGCCAGCCTCCAAGCACACCAAAAAGAAAAAGCATGACAAGTGAATTGATAGCAACCATAACCAATGTGTGTCCATCATTCCCTTTTGCCAGATATCCCCAAACAAGAACCATTGCCGTGCAAGGAGCTATTCCCAGTAAAATACATCCTGCCAGATAGCTTCTCCATAGAGGAACTTCCAGCATTTTGATTCCATCAACTATGACAACTTTTCCTGCACCATAGATTGCATCGACGGGTAAGTCCAAGCCGAATGGCATCTTGACAAGATCAACTGCATCGGGACCAATAAAACCCAGAAACAATGTTCCTAAAAAGAATGACGAAATTGCATACATGGTGAATGGTTTAATCATCCAGTTAATGACTAATGTCAAGCCGACAGGTTTGATTGCCTTCCCTGCCTTGAGCACTTCACCAAAATCAATTTTGACCATGATGGGGTACATCATGAGAAACAGGCAAATCGCAATGGGAATGGAAACGACTGGTGCCCCATTGACATAAATGGACATGGCATCCATCGTCCTTGCAAGATCAGGTGCAAGTTTTCCCAATAGGATTCCACCAACAATGCAGAGAATAACCCAAACAGTCAGGTATCTTTCAAAGAAACCAATTCCTTTATTTTCGCAAATGTTTGATTTGTCGTTGTTCACGTTAGCTTCCTTTTACTACATTCGCACAAGCGGATATAATGAATATAAAAAAAATTAACCACAGCAATCTGAACAGGAGGATGACTGTAATGATTGCACATCTTTATCAAGTAGTGGAATTACGTCACAGGAAGCCTCTATGCATTCCATGATTTTTTTACTGAATTTCAATTCAGCAGGCGCAAGCTGATAGTAATGCCACAGCCCTTCTTTTCGGGATGTGACAAGGTTTGTCTTACGCAAATACGCCAGGTGTCGTGAGACAGTTGATTGTGGCAAGTCCAGCACATCAATTAAGTCACAGACACAAAGTTCCCCACCACGAAGCAAATTTAAAATTCGCAGTCGAGTCAGGTCCGAAAGGGCTCTAAAAACCTTTTCAATGTCTAAATTTTGAGTTTTTGTTTTCATAATACATTCGCCTACACGGATATATTAATTTCTATCGAATAAAGCAAGGGAAATCTTCAATAAAAATGAATCAGTTTTTTAAGAGCACGCCACACTCTTAATTGAACGCCCACTATTTATGGGGATGTTCGTAGAGTATTTGCTAGCTGATGTTTTGAATTTTATTCTTTGAATACAACCACGAAACAATGGTTATTAGAATATATAGGCCGACAATAAAAAACATTTGCTGTGCCTGGGTACTGATCTCATAGTAGATAATCAAGACTGCACC
This sequence comes from Planctomycetota bacterium, assembly GCA_024277145.1. Lineage (GTDB taxonomy): Bacteria > Planctomycetota > Planctomycetia > Planctomycetales > Planctomycetaceae > JAJRVU01. The sequence goes on along the minus strand of JAJRVU010000037.1, from coordinate 1,302 downwards.
TGATAACAAACCAAATAGCGACATGAGAGTTATAAGGCCGGAAGAATCAGTTAGATGTCGAATTTTATGATTAGCATACGACATTAACAAAGAGACGAGTAAAAAGGTTATACTGCCGAATTCGAGTATGACTTTCAGAGAACCTGTCAAAATCAGAATAAAAGCAAGGCATGCCATTGTGATAATTGCATAAACAGGTATATGGTTTCTTCGTTTTGCTAAAAATCGTGGGAAATATCCATCTTCAGCAATAACTGTCATTTGCCTCGAAGCACCAAATATTGTACCACTGATTGCACTACTGGTCGCTAGAAGTGCCCCTGCAATTACCAGATCGGTTCCCCAATGTCCAAGAACTTTGCTTGCACCAGAAGCCAGAGCATATTCTTTATTTTGTACAATATCTTCGAATGGTATGGCTAAAACAGCGCCCAAAGAAATTATAAAATAAAGCAAAGTAGCAATGATTATTGCAGAATAAATAGCCTTGGGTATATTTTTTTCAGGTTCTTCCATATCGTTAACGGCATTTATTACCAATTGAAAGCCTTCATAGGCAACGAAGGTGATAGAAGCCACAATAAGTATATTCAAAATGCTCGTGTCAGGATTATTTTGCAATAACGTGGGAATACTTGTGTGGCTGTTATTCATTAGAACAAATGAGATGACAATCAAAATTATCAATTTGGTGTAGACCATCAAATCTTCAATTTTGCCCATGCCTTTTACGCTCCAGATATTTATGAACATAAAAACAGCAATTATTGCTCCAGCAACCAGTTTTCGCACCCATTCATTATTGGCGAATGAAAAACCGCTGATTGCATAAGATGCAAATGTGTAAGCATAGAGTGCAAGCGTGCTTATATAACCAAAAGTCACCAACCAACCGACAAATGATGCAGCGAAAGGAGAGCCCGAAAACGTCCTTTTATAAAATGAGTAGGTTGCCCCTTCATCCTTGTAGTACACCCCCAACTTTACATAAGAGTAAGCAGCCATTGCTGCAATCAGGCCTCCAATAACAATAGCTATTGGTGTTAGCACACCAATGATTGATACAGAAATACCCAAAATGGTAAAAATTCCACCGCCTACCATTCCACCAAGAGCTATCGCAATTAACTCTGGAACTCCAAGAGACTTGTTTCGATTTCTGTGAATTGATTTATTGTGGTTATCAGTAACTATGTTAAATCCTCCTGGCTCTGTTAGACTTTGAATTTCCCCATATATCATTCATAAAGGAGCCCCATCTATAAAACCGAATAGAGATCTCGAAGGATTATAACTATAAAT
>JAJRVU010000036.1 GCA_024277145.1 Planctomycetota bacterium | reverse complement strand
TAGCAAGACGAGGCGCCATTTCAAACGCTTCATCGTCGGTGATTTGAATCACTTCATCAACAAGGGACTGGTCCAGATTCTGTGGAATGAAACCAGCGCCAATTCCCTGGATTTTATGTTTACCCGGTTGGCCACCTGAAATGACCGGGCTGGTTGTTGGTTCCACCGCAACGGAGATCACGTCATGATTTTTATCTTTTTTGAGGAAGCGAGAGACTCCGGAAATAGTTCCGCCTGTTCCAACACCTGCAACAAAGTAGTCGATGTTTCCATCGGTATCTTCCCATATTTCCGGGCCTGTTGTTTTAACATGAATTTCAGGATTCGCAGGATTATTAAACTGCTGAGGCATATAGAATTCAGGATCACGCGAAAGTTCGGTTGCTTTATCAATGGCCCCTTTCATTCCCTCTGCGCCAGGAGTTAAAATAAGTTCTGCGCCGAATGTTTTTAACATCATACGTCTTTCAACCGACATGGTATCAGGCATGGTTAATGTCAGCTTGTATCCACGAGCAGCACAAACAAAGGCTAATGCAATTCCGGTGTTCCCACTGGTTGGTTCGACAACATGCATTCCCTTTTTGAGCTTACCCGATTTTTCTGCATCCCAGATCATCGCTGCACCAATTCTGCATTTCACACTGTAGGCAGGATTTCGGCCTTCAATCTTTGCAAAAACATTTCCCTTGAGTCCTTTGGAGATATTATTAATCCGGACAAGAGGTGTGCGACCAATGGATTCCGAATTGTCATTGAAAATCGACATCGGTGAATTCCTTTTCTATAAAGCTGACTATGACTATTTTGTAACAGGCCCGAATTATTGTTTTTATACAGTCGTGTTTCAAACAGTATTGAACGGGTCACATTTTAATTGAATTTTAGTTTCAGTATTGTGAAGCTGATTTCAACCCCTTCATTCAGGTTGGACAAATTTCACTATCTCCCTGTCAGTCAAGGAGTTTGCAAAATTTAAACCAGTTTCCTATTGTCCATTATTAAAAAAATAGCGAGATTGGGCAATATCGGTCTGGCCATCTTCTGAAAGTAGTAAAAAGATCATCGAAAAGTTTTCTATTGGCTTCTTTTCTTGTTGATTTAACAACGTTATCTGTTCAAGTGAACACTGCTGTTGAACCTGCAAATTTTCATTTACAGTATCATGAAATCCGTTAAAATCGGGTAAATGAATTGACCCAGGGTAGGAGATTGCTCAAAATTGCCTATGATAACGTGTGTTGAACGATCTCAGTTCGAATACAAATTTTTCAAGACAGTTTCAATCATTATTGGGATCAACTTCATTAATGTAGTAAAAGAAGATATTTCCTGATCTTAACTAATTCTTGATTTTAACAAAGGAGTGGAATTCAGGATGTTCTCATCATTGAACTCTTTCAGACTGCTATCGCCCCGTTTTAAAACGATCAGCATGCTTTGTTTTCTCGTATTGGCCTTTCAGTTTTCTGCATTGTCAGTTTCTGCACAGAATAGTGGTGGTCCCAAGTTAGGAAAACCTCCTGCTTCTAACCCAGAAGCTTCAACAGAATCCGAGCCTGATTCGAGTGAATTCAAAAAGCCAACTGTTAAAAAGCCAACTGTTAAAAATCGTGCTGGTAATAAGTCTCCTGTTAAAAAGAAAAAGGTGCATCCTCTTATTCCTGCCTTAAAGATTGCCAAAGAAAGTTTGAAATCAATTACTGATGTGCGAGATTATCAGGCGGTGTTTTATAAAACAGAACTGATTAAAAGCCGCTATGTTAATCATCAGGCGAGAATTAAATTTCGTGAGAATCCATTCAGTGTTTATATGGGATTTGAAGGAGCCAATAAGGGACGAGAAGTTCTTTATGTTGCTGGAAGAAATAATGGTAACCTGATAGCAAAAGAAGCAGGTGTATTAGGTATTGTTGGCGCTGTTTCGTTAAATCCGAACAGTTCCTCTGCAATGGCAGAAAGCCTGTTTCCTATCACAGATATTGGAATGAAAAACCTTGTTACCAAGTTGGTTGCCCAATGGGAGGGAGAATCCAAATACGGTGAATGCAAAGTTAATATTACGAATGGAAGTCTGCCAATTCGAGGGGGTGGATCCATTAAATGTAGGGTTATAGATAGCAAACATCCTCGAAAGAGACGTCAATTTATTTTTCATCACACCAAATTTGTTGTCGATCGGGAAACTAATTTGCCTGTCATTGTAGAACAATATGGGTTCCCCCGAACACCGGGACAAAAGGGCCCGCTTTTAGGGAAATACGTTTATGTAAACGTGAAAACAGATGTTGGTTTAAAGGATATTGATTTTGATGTTGCGAATCGTAACTATCATTTTCGGTGATAGATATAATCGCATTTGATAATCAGAAATGGTTTTGAATTTAATGTCATTTCAAACGATAAAATAAGATCTCTATTTATAATTCTACACACCTTTAAAAATCTACCAGTAGTGAAATCAGGCAGCTTTTGTGACTTCCAACAACGAAGATAGTTTCAACTCAATAACTTCAATTTCCGAATTAAGAAAAATTGTTCAACAGGCACGCCTCTCCGGGAAAAAAATAGGTGTTGTTCCCACGATGGGGGCATTACATGCTGGTCATCTCAGCCTGATTCAGGAAGCCCTTGCCAGAACGGATATTGTGGTCGTAACTTTATTTGTTAATCCGACCCAGTTCAGCCCGGATGAAGATTTTGGAAACTATCCACGTCCTGTTGAAGAGGATCTGAAAAAATGCAAAGAAGCCGGGGCTCATCTTGTTTTTCATCCTGATGTGAGTGAAATTTATCCAGAGGATGCTTACACAACTGTCTCCGTTAATACGATATCAGAAAAGCTTGAGGGCCAGTTTCGACCGACTCATTTTGATGGTGTCACCACAGTTGTTATGAAACTGTTCAATATCGTTCTTCCTGATGTCGCTTTCTTTGGCCAGAAAGATTATCAGCAGCAGCTTTTAATTAAACGAATGGTTAAAGATCTGAATGTTCCTGTCGAAGTCATTGCCTGCCCGACAATCAGAGATCCTGATGGTTTGGCGATGAGCAGCCGAAATCAATATTTAAGTAAGCAGGAGCGAGAAACCGCTTTATTAGTCCCGGAATCCTTAAAACTAGCCGAAAAAATGCTTCTGGATGGCGAGGAAGACTTTGACAAAATAAAAGATGCAATGAAGAAACTGCTCACTTCTTCAGATGAAGTGAAGGTTGATTATGTATCTCTTGCCCATCCTGAAACTCTGGAAGAATTGAAGCAGGTTCAGCCGGAAATTGTTGCATTGGTTGCTACATATGTAGGATCAACGCGATTAATCGATAATCGGATAATTCACCTGTCATCGATTTCATCGAATCAGTAGACTATCGGCTTTCCTGATTTCGGTTTGTGGTCACCTGATTTAATGGTCTGCATAGCAGATCCTGCATATTTAAAAACAATGATTCCTGAATAAATTTACAAGAAACAATTTTAATGCTGCGAACACTATTAAAAATATCATTCAGCGATCTTTGGCTTTTGGGGCCTCAGGATGGTTTATACCAAGTTGGTGCTGGTTGGATCATGGCTGTGATATTTTCTGTGTTCCTGATTTCAAATATTAAAGGTCGCCTGTCAGGAAAACTGACTTCCTCAGAAAAGACTCAGCAGTTAATACATCTTGCCATTATTTGTGGAATATTTGTTTTTCTTGGAATAAAAGGAGAATCGTTTTTGCCTTCCGGGTTACCTGTATTCGGCTATGGCTTCATGCTTTTTATCGGGTTTCTCTGCGCAGGATTGTTTGCATCTTATCGTGCTGAAAAAGTTGGGCTCTCCCGTGACCTCATGTGGGATATCGGAATGGGAATCCTGTTTTTTGGCGTGATCGGATCCCGGGCATTTTATTTGTTGCAATATCGGGAAAGAGTTTTTGCAGGCCAGGAAGGTATGGGAATTCTAAAAACCATTATTAATCTTCCCGATGGAGGGCTCGTCTTTTACGGTGGATTGATTATGGCTGTGATTGGATACATGCTGATATGCAAAGTTAAGAAAATTAGTCCTCATTTTGTGGCAGATATTATTGTTCCTTCTTTGTTTATCGGGTTAGCTTTTGGACGAATTGGCTGTTTTTTAAATGGATGCTGTTTTGGAGATGAATCAACCCTTCCCTGGGCAGTCAGTTTTCCGCCTGAAAGTCCTCCATACATGGCATTAATGAATCGGGGCGTATTACCAGATGATGCGATACAATGTATTCCTTTGCATCCAACCCAGATATACAGTTCAATTAATGCATTCTTTCTTGCTTTTTTGACAGCTTGTTATTTTCCCTATCGGACTAAAGATGGTTCCGTGCTTGTGATTGCTATGATATTATATCCGATAAGCCGATTTGCAATTGAGTTTTTAAGAAGTGACGAACTAGGTAAATTTAATACCTCATTAACGATTTCACAGTGGGTCAGTATAGGACTTTTTGTAGCCGGGCTTGTTTATTTATTCTGGCTTTCTCGATACGGAAAAACTTTAACAACGCATGTTGCAAGTAAGCCTGAATCGAAAACCTCGAAAAAATAATACCTCGAAAATTAATAAACTGTTTAACAGAAG
>JAJRVU010000035.1 GCA_024277145.1 Planctomycetota bacterium | reverse complement strand
TTTCTTTTCAGGATCAGTCTTCTCTTTTGAAGAAGGTTTTTTCTCTGCCTTTATCTCTGCTTTCTTTTCTGGTTGATCAGTTTGTTTTGGGTCAGTTTGTTTTTTATCGGCTTGCTTTTGTTCTTCCTTAACCTGACTGACCAGGCTGACTGAAGCTGAATTGGCTTTTGCTACCGGATTGATAGCCAGTGAAGATTCCATGAAAAACTCAGCCCAAATTTTGGGGGTCTTGCCAAATTTTTTGAGCTCAGGGATGATTTTCCCCATCACTTCAGGGTCGCTGAATTTGTCAAATTTCTTTCCCGGAATATCACTCAGGTGAATATGTGATATTTTTTCATCCACCAGTAACTGTGTCATCTCCTGTATAATCTGGGGAGAAAATCCCAATTGGAAATGATCCTGGGCAGGAATTGCTCCCTGCTTGATTTGAACAACTCTCGCAGGAGTCCCTGCTTCAAGAGGGATGATTCCTTGAGCGCTAATTCCCATTTTGAGGGAAATTCCGGTAGAATCGACAGAAATATTTGAAGGCCAAACTCGAACTTGCGGCTTGTAGACAGGCAGAGGCCAGAAATCTTCAAGGAGTGAAGTAGCTTTTGAGAAATCGAGTTCTTTTTCCAATTGTGGAAGGATGTTCGGAATGACAGCAGAGATTTCCGATTCAATCCTGCTTCGGTTGCCATAGAGACCCTGGACAAGGCTGCTGCTGACTCTTTCAGAAGTCATACCCAATCCGCTCACGGAGACACCAGCAGGAGCTGAGACTGAAAAATTCCCCGGCGCAATTCGGAAGTAGGTTCCAACATGCCTGAGTTTTACTTGATTTCCTGCGATGTAGGGTGTGATATCAAAACTGAGCCAGACTGGGCTGACGTGTCCGAAGCTGATTGTAATAGGACCAGCAACAGCTGATCGCCTTTTTCCGTTCACATAAGTTCTGCCAATGTTCAAACGAACGTTACTTAAACCAACCTGAATATTAATTCGTTCATTTGTGTAGGCTTTAATGGCTGCACCACTAATTTGACCGGAATAGCTTATACTGGAGAATCGGACTGAAAAAGTTCTTCCGGAAGCTGTCGTGGAATCGGTAATGTCGGGAATGCTTCCAGATAAGGCATTGGAAGGAAGCATTGAAGGAAGGTCTTTTGAGATGGCAGAAAGAACCTTGTTGCCAATTCTCAAACTGATGGCATCCCGAATGTCCACAGAAGAGACAAATGGTGCAATAGTTGTTGCAGTTGTGGTAGATGGTTTATCAATCCGCGTTTCAAATTTGATTTCAGGCGTTTTTTCAACAGTTGGATCTTCCATCCATTTGTAAAGTTCAGGTTGAATATAAACTGTTTCCCATGTGTTGTGTTTCTCGTTGGGAATGGAAGTAAAAAGGAACTTTCCTTTTGCAGCTTTCAGAGCCTGAACCATCTCTTCTGATTCTTCTATCCTGACAACATCATCATCTGCTCCATGAAACGCCCAGATGGGAATGTCTTTTATTTTGTTCGCCGATTTTGGATTTCCTCCACCTGATAAAGGAATAACAGCTTTCCAGTGATCAGGGTGTGCAGCAGCTAAACTCCAGACTCCGTACGCTCCCATTGACCAACCAGTCAGGAATCGGTTTGAGCCGTCGGTTGAAAATTCTTTTTCGACTTCTTCCAGAATTTTCATAGCACGTTTGCCATCGGCGTGGTCTGCAGACCACGCAGAAAGTATCGGGCCCTTCTCGTCTTCACATTGTGGAAAGACTGTGATGTAGGGATACGTTTTATAAATTTTTTGAATGGCTGCTCCCAAACCAATGTGAGATTGCTTGACTCCATCAGTTCCACGTTCTCCACCACCATGCAGAAACAGAATGACTGGAGATTTTTTTTCAGGGGTATAACCTAAAGGGATATAGACAACATAGCGGTGTTCACCAGAGTCATCTTTGAGTACTCGTTTGTGAAATCCGAAGTTGATTGGATCAGCAGCAGTTAAAGTTGCGGACCCCAAAAAGAGAACCGCCAGCCCAACTAGAAAATGCAGATAGGAAAGTCGATTAATTCTGAACGGTTTTCGAGTAGTCTTGATCATTCTGGTGTTCCTTTACCCTGTAGCGAACTCAAAAAAAGAGAAGTTGTAATTCCTCTTTGATTCAATCAAAATAAAACATCCTCCGATGCCTCTTCCTCCATCTATTTCAAGTTTTACCTATAAATGAGGAAAAGTCAACCTGTGCTGTTTAGGGGAAACAGACTATGTTGACAGAAGGAAACATTCCGTGGTCGGGTATTAACGGTCCTGTTTAATATCAGGAGAAAGAACTGTGATTGATTTGGATTAACAGAGCCAGAAATTGGCTGGTGAATAAGAAAAATTGCCTGTTTAAATCTAGAGATTTAAATGACACTGCTCTTTATTAGATCTTATTTAGAGAGAACTTTTACGGAGTTGGCGTTTACGTTTTAAAATTTCCCGTGCTCGACTTAAAGTTGGTCCAATTGAGTTTTCGGGAATTCCCAGATTATTACTGATTTCCCGGTATGATTTTCCTTGAAGATGATACTGTCGAACGACTTCAGCTTCGTTTTCGGAAAGATCACTTAAGAGACGATTTACTTCGTCTTGATTGTCAATTCGAAAATGCTCTGAAGATTGAGATTGTTTAGCTTTTGCT
>JAJRVU010000034.1 GCA_024277145.1 Planctomycetota bacterium | reverse complement strand
CGAGACTTCATCGAATTATACTTCTGTAGCAGAATTTGACTGGGCATTTTGTACCCCGATAAAAAACAAAAAGTCTTCCCCGTGGGGGATTTATGTCGCTGGTAAATTGGGAAACCCTCATAAAGATTCTCCTGCGTTACGTTCAGATGTCAAATTTACTGAACTGGTTAGCGAAATCATTGGTGCGGTTCAACAGATTAAAAATCTGGAACGGAAACAATCCGGTTTTCGTCAATTCTTTGCACCGACGGTACTCGAAGCATTAGGAGATGATCTCGACACCAGCATGTTGGAGCCAAGGGAATGTGATGTCACTGTTCTTTTTTGTGATTTGAGAGGATTCAGCCAGAAGGTTGAAAAATCTTCTGAAAACCTGATTGGAATTCTTCAGCGGGTCAGCAGTGCCTTAGAAGTCATGACCCAGAATATACTCAAGTTCAAAGGTGTGACAGGTGACTTCCAGGGAGATGCAACTTTGGGATTCTGGGGTTGGCCAATTTCATCTCCCAATTCACCACTGGATGCATGCAAGGCTGCTTTGCAAATTCGAGAATCATTTCAAAATGCCAGTGCGATCCCTGATCATCCATTAGCTGATTTTAAAATGGGAATTGGAATTGCACATGGTCGAGCAGTTGCAGGTAAAATTGGAACGACTGATCAGGTTAAAGTTACCGTCTTTGGTCCGGTTGTTAATCTTGCAAGCAGGCTGGAAGGGATGACAAAAAAATTACGCGTTCCCATTGTGATTGATGAAAAAACCAGAGATGAAATTTTGCCTTTAATTAAAGATGCGGAAATTCGTATCCGCCCTTTAGGAAATATTCTTCCGTATGGAATGGAAAAGCCTGTCTTCGTAAGTGAAATCCTTCCCCCTTGTCAATCAGAATCTGACCTGACAGATGAACATATTAAATTGTATGAAAAAGGGGTGAATCATTTTCTGGAAGGAAATTGGGATGAGGCTTATGAAAGTTTTCATCAAATCCCCGCAAGTGACCGAGCACAGGATTTCCTCAACCTGATTATCGCTCAACATAATCGAATTCCGCCACGTGACTGGGATGGAATCATCCGGCTGGATAGCAAATAACGTTTAATAAATCGTTGATTGTTAACAATAAGCACTTTGAAGTCATATCATGAATAAAACATATGTGTCATTTTCAATATGTTTGTAATTCACTCCATCTTTCCGCTCAACCGTAACAATCGTCACTTCTTTCGACTTAAGCGATCAAGATAGAGGTAAATCCCTCCACAAATCATCATCACAGTCCGAAAAATAAACTATTAGCACCTTTCAAAATACTCAATACGATCTTTTCAGAGTACTTCAAACCAGAATAGAAAACCATTAATAAAGATTGTATCGATTGTAAGGATTCTTGCAGAGCTGGCATGAGACTTTTCCCTCAAACGGTCCCTGTTTTAATTCTAATCAAAAAAGTTGACCTATAGTTTCTAAGTATTGTCGCTTTAGGCAATATAGTGAAATGTTACAGGTTCGTAAATTATTACAGTTTTGTAAATTATTACAGGCAAGTAACCTCACCAGACAGGCAACTATTGATTCTTACATACTTTGAGGGGAGGTGTCGGATGATTTTACAGTCAACGACCGATAAAAAAGACCAGATTAAAGATAATAATTTAGAAGCCAATGATTGGATTTCTGAAGAAGAAAATCATTCATCTCGACGAAATAATGAGTTGTTGTTAGCTCTCAATATTACATTTGACAGCGATCAATAATAAGTTGATTACATCGATTTTAGTAATGATTTGAGTTTCCATTCTCCAGAACAATCCGGCATAAAATTGCAGGAAATTAAGATACCATGTCAACACAGCGCCCAAGAATCTTAATAATAGACGATGACCCACTGTACCGCAGTTTGATGACGACATTACTGCGCAAAGATTATCTTCTAGCCGTTGCTGCCGATGGAGCTGAAGGATACCAGAAAGCATTACAGCATCCTCCCGATATCGCCATCATTGATATTCAAATGCCGGGATGGGATGGATTAAAAACTCTTGATGAGTTTCGAAAAAATCCTATTTTGAAACGTGTCAAAATTGTCATGCTAACAGGTGATGCCAGTAAAGAATCTGTCGTCGCTGCCATTCGTGGTGGTGCAAATGACTATGTGATTAAAACAAGTTTTTCGCGTGAAGAATTTCGTGAAAAACTGAGAAGGCTAGGTTCCAAACAAATCACTCCTGTTGCTGCAACCTCAAATCCGCCGATAGCACGACCGGCTCCAGAACATAATCCAAAAGTCAATATTGAACAAGTTTCAACGATACAACATATCGATGCTCCTGGCAGCTCATCACCTGCACCTGCCAGTGCAAACTCTCAGGTACCTAAAAGTGATCCATTTAAGGTTGTTTCTAAAACTGACAACGATACAAACACTGATCTTCAGACCATGATTGACGACTGGGACTAACTCAAATCATCCTATTCAACATCCTTGATTAATCACCTGAATTCAACCAAAAGAGCCTTCTTTGAGGGCTCTTTTTTTATGGATCGGGCAATCTCATATCTGAATTTGTAGTGAATCCATAACAGCTTTTATGGTCACCAGGACCAACCTATTTGAAGCCATAAAGAAGATTTCGCCTGTATTGTGTCAATTTGTAACAGAATGCTTTCATCAGCCTGTTTTTATCTGTCAATTATTTTCAGTCTGAATCTCAAAAAGAGAAATATTAAGCTTCCATTAATCTTATCCCTCTGCCTAAAATTGAATAACATCTTATTAATCATTTTTATCTGGCATATTAACAGGCAGAAGCTTTGAGCTGATTCACATTACTTAATGATTGAGTTATGGCTTGTATTGTTGTGTAAGATATTTTTCATTCAACACAAACTCATACTTATGCAAGCTCTGTTTCAAAGGAAGGATTCATTCACATGTTGCATTTTTCATGCGATTTTTGTGGCAAACATCTAGACGACAAACGGTTTGTTGCGAAGCTATCCGTGTTCCCGGCTTTTGATCCGGAAAAAATCACGGAAGAAGATTTGGATAAGGATAACCTGCAGGCTGTCGCTAATGACATCAACCATCATTCAGAAGATGCAAATAAACCTTTATCTGTTGAAGGACAAATCAGTTCTAAAGATTTCCGATTTGATCTCTGTTCTAGTTGTTTTCAGAAAGTTCTGAATGACCCACTGGGACAGGAGCGGCTTCATCGATTTGATTACAGCGAAAATTAATTACAGCGAAAACGAATTACAGTGAAAACTTATTGAAGTTCTTATTGTAATAATCCTGTTTTGACTTTAACTCCCAGAGTTCTAACAACAAGCAGGGTTTTATCATCGTCTCCACCACTTCCCTGCGTGTGTTCTTTTACCTGGGACAGAATTGTATTAAGAATCGATTCTGCAGTTGTCCCCGGTTCAATATTTTTAACTGCCCCTATAATTCCTTCTGAACGGAACAGTTTTTTCTTCCGGTTCATCGCCTCGCTGATTCCATCACTGAACATAATCAAGACATCATCATTTTCCATAGAGAGAATGGAGCGTTCATAAACGCCATCAGACATTACTCCCAATAACATTCCATGGGATTTCAAAGTTGAAATCTGGTCATTGTGACAATGAATGGGAGTGGGATGACCTGCATTGGTATAGGTAAAAGTCTCTTCTGATTTATCATAAACTGCAAACAACATACTCATGAATTGGTGAGCCGGAGTAATACTGTATAATGCAGAATTAATTTTCTGCATGACCAAATCCGTTCGACTCACATCCTGATGAGGGTCTGTTGCAATGGCACGCAAAGCACCACGAACAGACGACATGACCATTGCTGCAGGAACACTGTCCCCCGAAGCATCTCCAATAGTTATCACGGTACGATTTTCATCTATTGGAAACAATTCAAATAAATCACCACCAACTTCATATCGACTTGTGCATAATGCAGCGATGTCCATTCCGGTATCAACGGAATCTTCTGAAATTCGACCATGTGTCTGGGTTTCAGAAGCAATTCTCAAATCATGCTGAATGCGATGCTGCTCTGTACTTTCCTGTAAAAGAACAATTCTTTCGAGCAAGTTGGCAATCTGAACTGCAACTGACATCAGGATATGTTTATCCCGTTCGGTTGGTTTCTTTTTCCGTCTGTCATAAACCCAGAGGGTTCCTAATGGACCATCTGAAGTCAGGACAGGACAACAAAAACCTGTTTGAACATTCTCGGGTAACCAAAGCTCTGCAAGAGTTTCATTTTCACTTTTTTGTATTTCAAAACTGCCTTTTTCCAATGCCTGAAAATCAGGGGCACCATCATCCTTCGTCCTGGAATCATATGACTCTGGATATCCTTTGACTCGAAAACTTCCGCGAAGATTAAATTGGTTACGCTGCGGGCTTAACAAGAAGAAAGAAGCTGACAAATAACCAGTCAATTGGACAGCAGCTTTGAGCAATTGTTGTAAAGCTTTAAAGAGATCTCGTTCATTAACGATTGTCATACCCATTTTGGCAAAAGTATTGACATCGTTCGTTTGATTTTGAATTTGCTGCCTGTTAGAAACGGCTTCCGTAATCAACTGGACAATAATTTCAGCAAGTTCTTTCACCGTGAGAAAAAAACGATCAGACTGAGATGTTTCCGGCAAATCCATATAAAAATACCCTAAACGTGTATTTCCATTATTCAGTTCCCGGAACCAGCAGCATTCAGGATGCGTTCCAATATTTTTCCTGTTGACCTGATCTTCTTTAAAAAACAAAGGCCATTCTGTTGCTTCGGTAAATCTTTTGCAGATATCTTGAATCCATTTTATCGAATCCGGGGGAATTTGTGTCATAGGAGTGATCCGTTAATTCGTGCGAATATATAATTTCAGAAGAGCTCTAACCCATTCAATCAACTCAATCGCAATAACTATTAGAGTTTGCCAAAAGAGAAATAGTTCAGAACGGTGTTCACTCAATCAGGTTTTGAAAGAGCGATCTATTATCTCAATCGGCTTTCTTGAGAAAGCGTATCAAGATGAAAAGCAACCTGTAGGGTCTCTTAATAAAGCAATGCTCAGCGACCGATCCATTTTATCTGAACGGTATGGATGGAATACAGGTTTTTGATAAAATGAGAAGCACTTGAGTTATATTTCCATTCAGCAGACAAAAACCTGAAAAAGTATATTGATTGTTTCCTCGGTAATTATTGCTTTGATGATGGTCGCACGGGTTATAAGGTGTCCACTATTTATGGGGGGAGCCCCAAGATGCCACCAGAGTCATCGAATTACTTTGGGTTAGGCATGACCGAATTTTTAGCCTGTTCAAAACGAGCAAGAACAGCACATCCGCATGAATCACTCCAGACATTCACAGAAGTTCTGCACATATCCAGTACCCGGTCAACTGCAATAATAACCCCTTGCGCTTCGAGTGGCAGGCCGACTGCCTGGAGAACAATTGCCATCATCACTAAACCTGCATGAGGAATTCCAGCTGCACCAACGCTTGCAAGCAATGCGGTGATCGCCACGATCACCTGAGACTCAAAAGTCATATCAAATCCGGGGGTGGCCTGAGCGATAAAAAGCACTGCAACCACCTCATAAAGCGCAGTTCCATCCATATTAATGGTGGCTCCAAGTGGCAGAACAAACGAACTAATTCGATTGGAAATCCCAGCTCGTTCTTCCACACAGGTTAAAGTTAAGGGAAGTGTTCCATTGGAAGAAGCAGTTGAAACAGCCGTCATGAGTGCGGGACTCATCGCTTTTGCATATTTAAGTGGAGACTGCTTTGCCACAAATTTCAAAATCAAAGGCATGGTCACACAGGAATGAAAAACCAATGCCAGAAACACCGTCAACATATACCAGCCCAGTGTCATGAAAATTTCAAGCCCCTGTGAAATCATGGCATAAACCATGAATGCAAAAACGCCAATTGGTGCCAGTCGAATAATAAACATCGTCAGCCCCATCATCACATCAAACGCAGCTTGAAATAAGTTATGCAATACAAGAGCAGCCTGCCCTCCAACGCGAACAACAAAAATTCCGAAAAGTATTGTGAAACTGATAATTGAGAGAAATTCACCATTCGCTAACGATTCAACCGGATTCGTCGGAATCATTTTATCCAACAGCCCAGAAAATATGGATACCAGGCTTTCATCAGTCCGAGGAACACCCTCTCCACCACCCGGAAGTTCTGCCCCCACACCCGGTTGAATGAGATTGACCATCATTAACCCAATGGATATTGCAAGAATACTTGTGATCAGATAGTAAAGCATTGTTTTAAAGAACATGGAACCAAATCGGGCAGAGTCTCCCAGACCGGTCACTCCTGTTAAAAGCGAAGTCACAATCAACGGAATTGTCACCATCCTGAGAAGTCTTAAAAACAGATTTCCAGTGTATTTTGAAAGCATTGTAATTTGTGCAGAAATGCCTCCTCCATGTTCCTCATAAATCTTTTTCCATTGAGGATAATCTTGAATAAATTCTTCAGCTGATTTTGCTTTGAAAGTATTAACGGTACTTTTTCCGTCCACTTTTCTTGTGTATGTCAAAGAAACATTTTCGCCATCTTCTGAAAGGTGAACCCGCCGTTTTGTCACAGAAACTTTTTTCGTAACTTTTTCCGAATCTTGATCTGCTTGAATTTCCTCTGTTGAATCTTCCAGAGAAATTTCGCCCGGATTAAAATAAATCCCGATAACCGTCCCTGAAATCAGAGCAATTAAAATCTGATAATGTAAAGCCAATCGCATAGGGGATTCCTTCCAGATATGAAATTACCGGGATCAATTAAACTTGGTCTTATATAACTGTGAGATGAAGATACTTGCATTTAAGAAAAAGGCTTAGAATCAGGGTGCGTGAGAACTATAACGCACTCCGTTGTCGTGCCTTACGTATTGCACCAACCCTAATTTTAAATTTGACGAAACACTAACTACGTGCGCAATCATGGTTAAGAGGTAACCAAGCTGCATTTTGCTTACTGCTTTCTACGGACTGTTGAATGAAATTCATCCCGTCAACGCCATCATAAACATTCGGGTAGATCGTATTTCTTGTTTCAAAAGCTTCACCCGTTGCCCGTTTGACCATTGCATCGTATGCAAACCGATAAACATTGGCAAATGCTTCAAAGAATGCTTCGGGATGTCCTGCTGGCAATCGGGAAGCTGCCTGCCCCATTTCATTTGTGAAAGGTGCATTAGGATCACGAGTATAAATTGCATGCGGTTCACCATTTCGCCTGAAAGTCATTTTATTCGGTTCTTCCTGCCTCCATGAAATGGCGCCTTTTGTTCCATCAATTTCAAGGGAAAGATCATTTTCCCGACCATGAGAAATCTGGCTTGCGGTAACTGTTCCCAGCGCACCATTTGCAAATCGAATCACTGCATGACCATAATCGTCCAGTGCTCTTCCTTCTTCAAATATTTTCAAGTTGCAGGAAATGGAATCGGGAATTAATCCGGTAGAGTAACGAATCAGGTTATAAGCATGGGTTCCGATATCGCCGAAGCCACCAGCTGCTCCTGATTTTGCAGGATCTGACCTCCATGATGCCTGCTTCTGCCCTTCATTCTCCAGCCGGGTTCTTAACCAACCTTGAAGGTATCTTGCTCGAACTGCTTGAATTTCACCGAGTTCACCGTCCTGAATCATTTGACGAATTTGACGAATAAGCGGGTACCCCGTGTAATTATGAGTGAGTGCAAAAACGGCTCCTGATGATTCAACAATTTTGACAAGTTCTTCTGACTGGGCCAGATCGAACGTCATTGGTTTATCGCAAATCACATTGAATCCTGCTTCAAGAACAGCTTTAGCAAGAGGAAAATGCGTGTGATTAGGAGTTGCTATACTGACAAAATCGATCCGCTCTGTTTCAGACAGCGCAAGTTCTTTTTCAATTAACTCATCCACAGAACCATAAGCTCGGTCTGGTTTGATATCGTAAGCGGGTGCAGAAGCTTTTGATCTTTCCGGATCGGAAGAAAGGGCACCTGCAACAAGTTCAGCCCGGTTATCCAGAATTGCAGCAGTTGCATGAACTCGTCCAATAAACGAACCCTGTCCTCCTCCTACCAAAGCCATTCTCAGTTTACGATTCAATGCCCCATTTGTAGTTTCCATTGCAAGCCTCTTTATATGTTGTCAGTTTTAATAATTTTTTGCTAAGTAAAAAAAAGGAATTCGTGTCATTAAGCATACTTATGAATAGCTCAAATTTCAACTGCGGCGCATTCATCCAAAGGGTCCAAAATAGAAGCAAAACGGTGAATAGATAAATTGGCGAATAGATAAATTGGCACTTTAAGCAGACTAACACGGATAGAATTTTGAGAGGTTTTCTCATTCTCCTGTTAGAAAATCAAAAACCATTCACTATTCACCTATAGTTTAGCGGCAATAAGCTAAATTCCAGATAAAAATACGGCCCTATCAGCCCCTCTAAAGAGAGAAGCATATTTTCTCAAGAAGGAACATCGCCTGAAAAAACTACCAAGTTCCTTTAAGAATTCTGTTTTCTCGTTCGATTAAACTCGCTATAATGCTTCGATAGTACGGGCAGGGAATTTTCGAGTTTGTGCGTTTCTATATATGATCTAGAGGGGATAAGAATATCTCAATGTCATATGTGGATCGTCACTTTGTACATCGTATTTAGACATTGTCTGGTCCCTTTATTAAATGACAATTTTGTCATGGAGGAAATCCAAGTGAACGAAATT
>JAJRVU010000033.1 GCA_024277145.1 Planctomycetota bacterium | reverse complement strand
ATTCCACTATCAATGATTGTTACCTTATTACGATGCAAAGGTAATCTGCAATTTGGCATCACAGTTATTCGTTCATTTGGATTATCTTTGACAATAGGAAAGACCTCTATCTCTTCCCCGATACAATCTGTAATTACAGATTGTATTTTGCGAGCAATTTTGCGTGCGATAGCGATTGAAAACGCTTTGCCATTGCTGGAATAAATAAAGAACTTACATGAGCAATTCTTCTGATTTATTTCAGATGATATTCTACATCCTGAGAGTTTTCGTCTTAATAGTTTGCTAATCTTATCAGCTTTGCGTTTGAATGCGGGATATGTCTTTTTTGATCCCCCATGATGATCCAGATCAGCAGCGACAAAGCTGATTGTAGTGGCGCCTTTGCTACTAATAATGCCATGCGCCTGCTGTGATAGATGATCTTTCAGGGGATCGAGAGAGACTATCTTATTGGTCTCATATCCATAGCTTCGCACATCGGAAAATTTAGCGTGAAAGCAATCTATCTTACCTTGATAATCAGGCGTGTATAGCTTATCGACAAGGTAGTCAGAGCCATGCCCAGCATAGAGGCGAATCGCAAGTTTTATTCTTGCGTTTCTGCTTGCTTTTATTATTTGGTTTTGATCTTGCATTTTTTCCTTGTTGATGACTATAATACTTGTGTGTTTGGTAGCACTGTATTATAGTCTTTTCGCTTCAAAAACGCAAAACTATTTTACGATCACTATTATACTGGCTCCGTTGGTTTTTGCATTTCCAACGGAGCCTTTTTTCATTTGTCCTGCATTTGTCCTACGCTCTGCCCAAAATTTGGATTGTACAGCAAAGTAAATACACAATCGCTAAAACAAATTTTGTAGTACATCCATATCTAACGTATGGACAACAAAGCAAAATACCAACAATTCCTGCGCTCCCCCGAATGGCAGGAAAAAAGACAAGAGGTAATCAAGAGGGATAAATGTTGTGTGATATGCCGTCAGGCATCAAAGCAATTAGAAGTGCATCATTGTACGTATAAGTTTGGCTGGTTGCCAGATGATATTAGATGGTTGGCTACGCTATGCAAATCATGCCATCACAGAGTACATCACAGAGATCACGATCATCTGTTCAAACTTTTGGATGCAAAAAATGTGATAAGTGGATAACACTTTTTTTTGGACACAAAAAATGTTATATGCCAAAAAAATCAAATCATCTAACAAATTTTTGACCCAAAAGAATCTCTCTTGCTCAATGAAAATAAAGTTGACAGTTAAAATTTTTATTGGTAAAATACGCCTTTGGTCATAAAAAAGGGAGAGAAAATGGTTTCATTAAGAGCGGAATTAAAGAGAGCAGAACAAGGCGCAGCAATGTGGTTCGCAAGAGAGAAAAAAGATAGCGGTACGACGATATCTGGTCATGGGAAATTTTGGTTTTTGCGGGATGCTAATATCGCCGATCTGAAAATCAGTCTTAAAGAATATGAGAAGCAAAATGATATCGAGTTCAATCATTTTTACTGCGAGCAATATAAAAAAGTTGGACGCAAAATAGACATGGTTAAGGTCTGTGAAGTTGATCTGTCACAATCAGAAATTGAATGGATAGACAAGGTTGAACAGGTTGAAAAAATTGGTTTGGTCAACTTGAAAAAAGGCACGGAATTATATGATTTCATGCAAGAGAATAAAAAACTCTATTTGCAACAAGGCAGCAAGTGGGACAAAAATGATAAAATCAAAAACATTAAAAATTCACATTCACATTTACAAACCAGATGACAAATGCAACTGCTATCAAAACGCAATTGCATTTTTGCATAAACATCTGATTGAACCAAGCATTGGTATTGATGATGATGGCGTTCATTTTCTTGAATTCAACATGCCCGAAAAACAAGAAGACTTCCAAAAGCTAATTGGTGAAATGGGCGACCTTTTGGAGATTAGGTAAACAAAGTCCAGTACCACTGCACAACCGCTCCCAAACACAAAATTTGTATTGAGCAACGCCCCTTAACCGCTTAACCCGCTCAAAATCTGCTCCCTTGCCCCTTCCAGCAGGGGATAGAGAGCAGGGCAGGACACCGGCAAGTAAGGGGAGCCACCAACAAAAATAAATAAAAGAAAGTGTACAGTGTTTTCCAGTCCGGTATATTTTGCATTGCACGCATAATACAAATTTTGCATTGCTCTGCATATCTACTTCATGCCATCAATGCCCAGCCAGATATGTGTGACCTGTCAAAATACATCATGCGATTGCAAAAAACTCAAGCACAAATTTTATTGCACGTCCCGCTGGCTACGTGAGCGAAAACATTTCCTCTCTTTGAATCCATTATGCAAAATCTGTGAAGCCGATGGTAGGACGACATTGAGCAACGTTGTCGATCATAAGAATAAATATCATAGTGATCGGTGGGACTGGATGAACTGGCAGGCGCTGTGCATTACTTGCCACAATGTTAAGAGTGCAAGAGGTGAGTGATAGAGACTCTCCCACAACTTCTAAGCAACTTCAAAGTTGAAAAACAAAAGCAATGCAAATTTTGCATTGCTCTTGCTTGAAAATTGTCTGTACTTTTTGCCTATCTCCTGATCGCCAGCCACTTGCACTTTTTTATGCCATTTCCAAGTGAAAAATTATTCAATTGTTACTACATAATATAAAGGAGAAAATAATGACCATATTTAATACTTTACTGATGTTGATTGATGACGTGAAAATAACAAGAGAAAAAATAACAAGAGAAAAAATCATTAAAGAAATGAAAAACATCACAGAAAGAGTCAAAAGCGAAAATCGAGATTTCACACAAGAAGAATCAATTCTTTTTGACGAACTCAATAAAATTGTGATGCAATGAGAAAACCAAAGAACCTATCACTACAGGCAACAAAATTTTGGGATCAATTCAAAAACGAAATTGTTATCTTAAAGAAACATGAGACATCAATTGTTCTTATGCTGGATTGGTATCAGATAATCCTTGACGCTAAACAAAAAATGACAGAACATGAAGTCGGAAGCATAGAATATAATCGTTCGATTAGTTGTGCAAAGATGGCGCATGTTGTCTGGTCAGACCTTGCCAAATCATTTGGAATCATCCCAGACAAAAAAACAGAAATCAAACCGATAACAAAAAACAAATTAGATAAATTCATTAAAGGAAAAAAATGAAAGATAAGACCAGAGCAGTAACATCATTTAATGCAGGATCACCCAAGTTATTAGATGATATGAAGCATAGCGCAAAGTTGCAGGGGTTAAGCATGAGCGGATTTATCAGGCAACTCTACGCAGTATTTCAAGAGTTTGAGGAGAGTAAAAAAGATTCTTAAAGTTGCTCAATAGTTTCTTATAGTCCCAGAAAAAAAAGGGACTTAAAGAAACTTGAAGCAAAGGGGGAGAATGAGAAAAGAGGAATTGGTATTAGCTGGCTACAACAGTAACACCCAGAGTGACGGCTATCATTACGACCCAGAGCAAGCCGATATCGTCTGTGATTTCGTTGAAACATTTTGCTATCACTCTATCGGTAGTAAGCATGGCACGCCAGTTGTATTAGAAAAGTGGCAACGCATCCTATTACATATGATATATGGCTGGCGTGACGCTAAAAACAACAAGAGATACAACGAAGTCAGTATCACATTGTCCCGCAAAAATGGTAAGACTTTTCTTTGCTCCTGCATTGCTCTTGCAGAACTTATTCTGGGTGAGCAGAGTTCTAACATTCTTCTTGTGGCAAACTCTCTAAAACAAACCCGACATCTGTACGATACAATTAAAGGTTTTCATCGTTATTCAAATGAACTTCAAGAAATTTTAACGGTACAGCAATATCAAATGATGTATCCTGAAAAGAATTCCAAGATCGTGAGAGTTGCCAATTCTGTTTCAGGAAAATCAGAAGATGGCGACCATACATCTGTAATTATCTATGATGAATGCGCTATGCAAGTGGAAAGAGATCGACCATTCATTGACAAATTAAGAGGGCATATGTCAGGTCGTGAGGGAGGTGGTCTCTTCCTTTGGATTTCTACATCTGGCGATAACAAAAATTCTCCATTTTTCGACAAAGAATGTTATGCAAAAAAAGTAAGAAATAACGCAATTCACAATCCCAGATTTTTGCCGATTGTTTTTTCTGCTCCACTTGATGCTGACCCGCACTGCCCCAAAATTTGGAAAAAATACAATCCTAATCTTAACTTGGCAGGCGGTATCCAAGAGGATTACTTACAGCAACTTTCAAATGATGCTGTAAGTAATCCTTTGGAACTTAACAGATTGAAAAGATATCATCTGTCACAATGGTTAGATGTTACAAGTGAATGGTTAAGCCTTGAACTTTGGGACAAATGCAACCAGAAAATTGACATCGACCTAAAAAATGAACCTGTATTCTTGGGTTGTGATTTCTCGTTGAACACAGATCACACTAGCGTATCAATCGCAATCAAAAAAGATGAGATGATTTTTGTTGAGACTCACTATTTTGTGCCAGAGGACAACCGCAGGAGACGTAGCAGCGACGATGGTGTTAGCTATGACAAATGGGAGTCAGACCCAAACGCTAACATTCATTTCACACCGGGCAATGTGATTGATACTGATTACATTGTATCGCTAATACAAAATTTGGATTACGACATCAAAGAAATTGCATACGACTCCAGATACGCAACTGCGCCAATAATCAAGCTCGGTGAACTTGGCTATACCTGCGCCGGACATCCTCAAGGATTCAAAGGAATGACCCCGCATATTCTTGAATTCGAGAGAAACATCTTAAAAGAAACAATCAACTTTGGCAATGATCCTATCTTACGTTGGAATTTCAGCAATGCAAAAATTGCAATGAATGCTGGCGGGGAAGTTATGATCGATAAGAAGACATATCAGCAGGACAAAAAAAAGAAGATCGATGGATTGATAAGCGCAGTGATGGCAGTCGGAAGATTACAGCACCACAACACAGATACAAAAATCAATCCATACGATAACGCAGGACTGTTTTCATGGGCAGATGAATAGATATCTGTATGGATTATTACGAGTTGCACAAACCAAATATCGAAAGATCATATTCAATAAGTGACGATAATATACTTGACCTGTTAGGTGGTGAAAGTTCAACCAGCGGGATCGTAGTAACACCAGAAAAATTGCTAGACAATCCGTTTGTAAAACGTGGGATTTCGATACTAGCAAATAGGACATCTGCTCTACCGCTTGTCCTGTATTACAATCAAGCAATCGGTAAGATCAGAGCAAAGGATCATAAATTATATCATACTTTGAAACGTCAAACTTCTCCCTATGTTCCCATTGATCGGTTCCTCAATGTGATTGTGAGCCAGTCAATTTTGTATGGCAATAGCTTCGCAGAAATTCACAGAAACAAAGACATTGAACTAATACATCTGCATTCAAAAGACGTGACACCAATAAAAGAACGTGGCAGATTGCTATACGTTTATAATGATAACGGACATAACAGAGTTATTCAGCCAGAGGACATTCTGCACTTCAAATCAAACTTGGGTGATTCCACTGAACTTGGTGGCTGGGCTTTGCACGATGTACTCAAAAATACTTTGGGTGGTACTCTTCAATTGCAAAGATTCGTGCAATACTTTTGGAGAAACAATGCACAAAATGGGATGGTTCTGGAATTCCCGACACCATTTGCAGATGATGTTGCACGTCAAAGATTTCGTCAAGATTATCTACGCAATCATCAAGGCGTACACAAGAGCCACTTACCATTGATCCTTGAAGGTGGGACAACCGCAAAATCAATTCAGATTGATGCAGAGAAAAACCAGATGTTACAGAGCCAAGAATTTATGAAGGATATCATTTCTGCCTGCTTAAATTTACCGAGTTCATTTTTGGAAAGCTCTAATCGAGTCTCGTACAGTTCACTCCTGCAAGATACCCAGAATCTGGGAATCGATATCAATTCCAATTTCTTAATTCCTATTGAAAATGAGCTATCGTGTAAGCTATTTACGGAGATTGAAAAACGGTCAGATAGTCTATCTGTTAGCTTTACTCGTGAGGCAATGCTACAACATGATCCCAAGACGACAAGTGAAATTTTGGAAAGAGAATATAACTCTGAAATGATCACCCACGAAGAAATGAGAGCAATCAAAAATCTTCCTGTTGAATCATCTGGAACATTCAAGAGTGAGAGGCAACTTCGGGGATTTGTCCCCGAAGTTGCACCACAACCAACAAAAGAAGCCGATCAACTTACAGAAATGACCCGTTCAACAATCAAAAGAATGTTCAACGTCATTCAACGCTCCACCAAGCCGCTT
>JAJRVU010000032.1 GCA_024277145.1 Planctomycetota bacterium | reverse complement strand
CTCTGGCTAGCCACCGGAATGATTGCAGGTTTAGCAATTGCTTCAATCTGGCCCCATGAACCTGCTCTTGCGGTCTCAAATGATCGGACGAAAAGTTTTGGAATGGCAACAATGCCAGTGCTTGTCACTGAAGAAAGAGAAGGTGTTGTCATCTTGAATTACAGGACTGGTCGATTGGTCGGCGCAGTCTTGAATAATCAAACAGGTGTTTTCACCGCTGGCTTTTATCGTAACATTGCTGCTGATTTTGAAGTCGGTCGGGGTGCAGAATATACGATGGTCGCAGGTAAAAGTCTATTGCCTAACAAGGGTGTATTGACAATGGCATCGGGTGTGATTTACGTGGCTGAGTTAAGAAGTGGAAAAGTCGCTGCTTATGGACTCCCTTTCGACATTTCTTCAAGAAGAAAAACCAATGTTGAATTGACCGCCATTGATTTCTTCAGTTTCAGTGATGCAATCGTTGAATAGAGATTATCAAACGTTGTCTAGTCATCCCGCTTTGCAACTATGGCTTTAGACCTACCTTGTATTCGAGCAAAAAACAGGACGGCGGAACCATTTCCTTCAAGAGGGAGTTTCCGTCGTTTTGCTTCTGCATCAATCGGAATGTGGCGGCATTTAATTTCCAATTGGCCAAACGGGTTTTTACGGAAGTAGTTTCGTATTTCCCGATCATTATTCGGCAGGATTTCCAGGACTTCAAATCTTCTGGTAAAAGATGATTCAACCGGGCTCTCTGAAGTCAGGTATTCTTCCGCAGGATCAAGCCTGAAAAATCCCTGATCAACAGAAAGCTGATCGATTAACCCCGCGCGAACCACAGATGGATCAGGGTCATAAATATATTTCAGCAGAGTTGACTGTTCCGCTAATGCGCCGAGTGGTTCCCCTTCAATAGTTTCTCCTGATGGGAGAACGGTTGCCCGCCAGATTCCAGGCTTGGCTAAAGAACCAAACCAGATTGTCGCCTCTTTACATTCTCCATTCAGACTGATGAGTTCAATTTCTGTATTCGAAAATTTTCCTCCAAAATTTCCTGCAGGGCTTAGCTTAACGGCTCCCCCTTCAGAAACATTGATTATCTGTAATAATTGGTCCAGATCAGGAGAACCATCTTCTACTCTTAATGAACGTTTTTTTTGCTTTTGAGAACGCCGATCAGGATCTACGTGGACGATCTGCCCTTGTGACAGCATTTCCATAACATCAGCACAGTGGGTTTCAACATTCTGGTGAACGCCATACACTTTTGCATTGAATTCGGTTCTTAAACAGGATGCAGGATTCAAGTCTACAGAATGAACCTGGCATTGATCAGCCAGTGAAATTGTATCTCCGCCAATTCCACAACAAAAATCCCAGACTTCCCCTTCAAATCTTTTTGATTTATGACGGGCAACAATTTCCGATGTCGATTGTTCCAATCCAACTCGATCAAACCACATTTCTGATGCATGTTGAAATTTGAATTGCGCCTGTTTTCGCAAATCAGCCACTGTTAATGCAACTTGAACAAGATCACTCGGATATTGTTTTCTCAGGAATTTCTGAATGTGTAACTCAGTTCCTTTCGCCTGTGAAATCAGGTCAAAGAGTTCCGAGTTTTCATTTAACTGACTGAGAATTTGACATTCCTCTTTGGAATCCACTCAAAACCTTTCCTGATGAAATTTGCCTGCTAAAGTATAGTTTGTGAAATGTCCCAAGAACCTATATTCACTGTTCGGATTGAACTTGATTGCAATGTCTTGATTCAACCAGTAAAGTGGACAGGATAATAATGATCCCCGACTGATTGACATAAGAGCACCATTTTGGCATTCAAAAAACCAGAATGATAAACCTTTTATTCTTTTGAGAGACCGGAATTAATCTTACCGTTTCAGCAATCAGAATTCTTCCCTGAGATAACTGATTGATTTAAGATTATCAGATTTCCGGGATTAAAACATTATTCCCGTAACAAACACATTAATATATTAAATAACAATCATAGAATAAACAGATTTCGAATAATATGCACATTGCAGATGGATTACTTAGTTCTGAAGTTTGTATCGCCACGGGAGTGATCTCTGCTGGCGTGGTTGGCTATGGAATCCGCAAACTGAACCAATCAATTGCCACCAAAACGGTTCCTTTAACAGGAATGGTCGCTGCAATCATTTTTGCAGGCCAGATGATCAACTTTCCATTAATTGGCGCACCGGTTTCAGGACATTTATTAGGTGGAGTTCTTGCAGCTGTCATTCTGGGTCCATGGGCAGGATGTCTTGCGCTCACTGCGGTTCTCCTTGTGCAGTGTTTTTTATTCTCCGATGGAGGCTTTCTTTCATTAGGAGCAAACATTCTTCATATGGGAGTCGTCGGCTCAATCGGTGGGTACGCAATTTATTCAACGATTCGTCATTTTCTGGGAAACACTCCCAAATCAATTGTCATCGGATCTGTTA
Source organism: Planctomycetota bacterium (assembly GCA_024277145.1). GTDB lineage: Bacteria > Planctomycetota > Planctomycetia > Planctomycetales > Planctomycetaceae > JAJRVU01. The sequence continues at coordinate 2,778 of JAJRVU010000032.1, read as the reverse complement.
TTGCATCGTGGTTGACGGTGATGGCTTCTGCAGCTCTTTTCTGTATCGAATTTTCTTTTTCTTTCCAAAATACAGAATACGATTTTTCCAGACTGTTCACACTGATGATTACATTTCATTCCCTGATTGGAATTGGCGAATCGATCATCACCGGTCTTTTAGTCAGTTATATCCTGAAGCAAAGACCAGACTTATTTGAACTTGATCAAACAACTGTATCTTCTTCACAAATTTTTACCCGACTCTCAATTTCCGGACTGGTGTTTGCATTAAGCATTGCTGCGTTTCTTTCTCCGTTAGCTTCAGGAAATCCTGATGGATTGGAAGCGGCAGCTGAAATCACCGGCATTAATCATTTAGAACAAACCAAAGAAGCATTTGTATTCGCAGAATATTCAATTCCCCTGCCCGATTTCTTATCGGGAAAACTGGAAAACTGGGAATGGATTTCGATTTCCCTCGCTGGCATACTGGGAACCGTAAGTGTTTTCTGTATTTCCATCTTCCTGGGTTCTTTAACAGGAAAACAGAATGAGGAATGTGCAGAAGGAATTTGAACAGCGAATTAAAACAGACCTGATTTTTCACTAAAATATATCACGATCCAAGATGACTGAAAATAAAACGCTTTTAATCAAACATTATGCATCTGAATTCAAGATCATCCTTGTGATGTTTCTGATTTTCACAGGACTGTTACTTCCCGTCAGTTTCTGGCCTGCCCATGTCTGCTTGATTGCATTTATTTTTATTGGTCAAAGCCTTATTAAAATTCCCCTATCGTATCTTTTTCGTCGGCTATTATTATTCCTTCCTTTGATCATGATTTTTTCTGTTTCTATTCCGCTCACACAAGGGTTTCAAAGAGGTTGGGACATCACCTTTCTCATTTTATTAAGAAGTACGGTTGCGTTCATGGCTATGCTTTGGCTTATCCATAGCATGACATTTGACGAGATTTTATCATCCTTTCAAAAGCTCCGGTTTCCACCTTTGCTTTTGATTATTATTTCCTTCATGTTTCGATACTGCTTTATTCTTTGGGAAGAAATGGAATCAATGCGAACAGCAAGAAAAACCAGAACTTTCCACAAACCCGGGATGATTGAAAACTGGATTCAATCTGCACATTTAATAGGAATGCTTTTAATTCGTTCATTAAAACGATCCGAACGAATTCATCAGGCGATGTGCTCTCGTGGATGGAACGGACAAATCCATTTTCTTGACAAAACGAACAAGTAGAGCGTTTTCTAACAATCCATTAAAAGTTACCTTACAAACCCATGCCATCTGAATCTCAAGAACCAGTTCTCAACATTCGAAACCTGAATTTTCAGTATCCCGGTGACATTGAAGCTTTAAGAAATATTGATTTTCAGGTCAACCCTCAGGAACGCGTTGGAATTGTTGGTCCTAGTGGCGCAGGGAAATCAACTTTACTTTTGCATTTAAATGGTTTGCTTCCCGAAAAGCTTTCTCCTTCCATCCCGAATACTGATACAGCTTCTGTTTCCATCATGGGGAAATCTGTTTCCGAAAAAAACATTTACCAGATTCGTCAATGGGTTGGTCTATTATTTCAGGACCCTGACGATCAGCTTTTCTGCCCGACTGTGGAAGAAGATATTGCATTTGGTCCATTGAACATGAAACTTTCTCAGGAAGAAGTCCATAAACGAATTTCTGAGAGTCTTTGTTCTGTCGGACTGGAGAATTATGAAAAACGAAAAACAATGCAATTAAGCATGGGCGAAAGAAAACGGGTTTGCCTGGCGGGAATCCTTGCATGCCAACCTTCCATTCTGGTTCTTGATGAACCAACGAGCAATCTTGATCCCCGGGCACGAAGACGACTTCTTGGAATCCTCCAAAATTTTGAAGGTTGCCAGATTATTGCAACCCATGATCTTGAATTTGTTGTAGAGCACTGCAACCGCGTCATCCTTCTGGATGGGGGGAAAATCCATGCAGATGGAACCCCGAAAACTGTTCTTTCAGATTCCGTGTTGATGAAAGAACATGGCCTTGAAGTCCCTTTAAGTATTCAATGGAAAATGAGATCCTGATTCTTCCACATCAAGTTTTTCTAAACACCCACTGTTTTTTCTACACTTTGAATGGATTGATTAACGCGAGCGGTGATCTCTTCAATTTTTTCTGCTGTTAGTTCCACTGGAATCTGTTCAACCGATTCCTGAATAGAAATCAGGCAGACAGACTCAGGCAGGGTCGAAAACAATTGCTTGACAGCCAATGAATAAATTGTCATTTGCAATTCATAATCTCGAATCAATTTCTCATGCTGCCCCTGATGTAGAGAGCCTGTTTTATAGTCCCAGATATGCCAATGACCATCCTGTGATTGAAACAGACAGTCAATCTGTCCGAAAATAATTTTCTCTGAGGATTCTTCTTCTCCCTCTATTTTCCATTTGAGAATAAAATCAACTTCTCGATAAAGATGTTTCGCTTCGAGCAGTTCCTTTTTCAGATCACTTTGAAGCAGTTGATTCACCAGCCTGATAGCTTCAATTATAGTTTTCTCATCCACAAGGTTTTCAGTTACATACGGACAACTTTCACAGCTACCGAATTCTATGGAATCCTGTTTTAAATCAACCCGTTCCAGCAGTTCATGAACCAGTGTCCCCAATTCCGTTCGATCGACATCCTGGAATTCTTTTCAGGATTGATTCAATAGTTCATTTGGTGAATCAGTATCAAATCCCTCGCTGATATCTCCGGTTAACTGAAAATCAATTGATTCAATTCCTG
>JAJRVU010000031.1 GCA_024277145.1 Planctomycetota bacterium | reverse complement strand
TTTTAACGCTTTAAGAATTTCCCCGGTCGACCAATCTAGTTCTTCAACCGAATCTCCCCAGGAACCTGCCTGAGATTTCCCGCGGAACCCTTTGCTCGCAAATGGTTTTTTCGTACTGCCGGGCATCGCATGAGGTAGATAAAGAAAAAAAGGACGATCCTTATTTTCTTTGATGAAGCGGATTGATCTTTCCGTATACCTTTTCGTCAATTCATTTCTATCAACGGGTGCCTCAATCACTTTTTCATTTTCCAGAAGTGGAAGTTCAGGCCAGTTCTTTTTTATCCTTCGCCCCACAGTTGCAGTCATATCATCGCTGTACGGAACCCCAAAAAATTCATCAAACCCCTGTCGTGTGGGAAGGAAAACAGGTTGGTCTCCTAAATGCCATTTTCCGAAACAAGCCGTTTTATAACCCGATTTTTTTAAGACTTCGGCAATGGTCACCTCATCGGGATGTAATCCTTTCTGATCGAGCGGCCTTAAAACGGACCTCCCTGTTGAACTGATATGCATTTTAATTCGCTGGGCATAACATCCTGTCATCAGGCTGGCTCTGGAAGGTGTGCAGACACCACTGCTGACATAATAACTGGTGAACTTTCGCCCTTCCCGGGCCATTTTGTCCAGATTGGGGGTTTTGATAATTTTTGAACCAAAGCAACCGATATCACCGTAGCCAAGATTATCACAGTATATAAAAATAATATTCGGCTTCTCAACAATTTTTTCACCGGTTTTTTCAGAACCTTCAGCAGAAGCATTCAAACTGTTAAATAGACATAACAGGAAAACCAAGAGAGGAATGACTTTGTAATTATTCATGTTGAATTCAGCTCGCATAATAATATCACAACAGTATTTATTAGTTTCTTAATTTATTGATCAATGATATCAATTCTTCGGAAGCAAATTGAATCTCTTCATCAGTATTAAATCGTCCCAGGCCAATTCTCAAACTTGCTTTAGCCAAGCTTTCATCCACTCCCATTGCTTTTAATACATAACTGGGAGAAGGTTCTCCCGACGAGCAAGCTGCAGAGGAACTGACTGCAATTTTCTTAATGTTCGTCAAAAGGACATCGCCGTCAATTCCTTCAATACTCAGATTGAGATTATTAGGCAGACGTTTTTCCGGGTGACCATTCAGGACAATCCCGTCGAGAGACCCTACTAAACGGTTCCATAAATTGTCTCGCAACAAGGAAAGTCTTTCTGTTTCCCGGTCTCGTTCATTCTCGCATAGAGACATTGCTTTTGCAAATCCAACGATCAAAGGAACAGGCAAAGTTCCACTTCGAAAATGCCTTTCCTGTGCCCCACCGTGAAATAATGGTTCAAGCGACAATCTTTTTTGATTAGATAGCATCAGTGCCCCAACCCCTTTGGGACCATATACCTTATGGGCAGAAATGCTCAAAAGATCTATGAATAAATCATTCATTTTGATGGAATAATGTGCCGCAGCTTGAACAGCATCGCAATGAAAAATGACATTGTGTTGTCGGCAAATTTCACCGATTTCTTGAATTGGCTGGATAGTTCCGACTTCATTGTTAGCGTACATCATGGAAACAATTTTTGTGTCGGAACAGATTGCAGCCTTCACAGCTGATGGGTCAACCATTCCATAATGATCAACAGGAAGAATTGTGACTCGACAACCTGCTCTTTTTAATCGTTTTACTGGTCCCAAAACAGAATTGTGTTCAATTGATGAAGTGACAATATGCGAATTCGAAATTCTTGTACCAATAATTCCTTTTATTGCAAGGTTATTTGATTCGGTTGCACCACTGGTAAAAAGAGCATTGTTTTTATCCGTACCAAAAGTATCTGCAATGGATTCACGGGATTTATCAACCGCGTTAGCTGCTTCCTGTCCATAAGCATGTTCAAAACTATGAGCGTTGCCATAAATTCCAGAAAAGAATGGAAGCATCTCCTCGACAACACGTGGATCACATTTTGTCGTTGCGTGATTATCAAGGTAGATGATTGAGTCCATTAAGCCGGATTACTTTTAAGTGTATTAATTTTGAAGCTATTCTTCGATTTCAATGGGAGTTATAAAACCTTCCGGTTTCACTGCAAGGAGAGAACAGGGAATTAAAGGAAGAATTTTTTCAGCAGTATTGCCTACCAGCAACCCCTTTAATCCTGAACGGGCAACCGTCCCCATAACCATGATATCAATTTTCATATTCTCAATAGTATCCAGAACACAGTCTTCCGCTGTTCCTTCTTGAATAAGAGTTTCAATATTTCCTAAAACGGATTGTTCTTCGACTTCTTCAAGTTGTTTCTTCAGACTTTCTTCAACATGAATATATGCCTGTTTTTTGTAATAGGAAATTTTTTCCTCATTCAGACCAATAGAATTCATGTGATAATCGAAATAACTTTCAATGACATGTAACAAATAAACTTTTGCTCCTGTCACTTTACTGAAATTAGCTGAAATGTTTAATGCAGATTGAGAGACTTCACTAAAATCCGTTGGTACAAGAACTTTCGGATTAGAAAAATCGAGATCGGGTTTAGTCACAAGAACAGGACAAGGACATTTCCTTAACAGTTTCTGTCCTGTACTTCCAAAAAGCATTTTGTTGAATTTTGTTTCTTTTCTTGTTCCAATCAATACAAGATCTGCATGGACTTTCAGAACCTTCTGGATGATTTCCAGCCAGACTTTTCCAAAATCAATTTTATATTCAGCTTCAACGCCTTCAGACTTTGCTTTTTCAACAATATCTTTCATCACTTCAATAGCTTGGTCTTCAACATTATTTTTATTGTGTGCCTGCTCTTCTTCTTCCAGGAGATGCTCGTAAGCATTAGCTGACAAATCAAGAACCGTATAGAAAGTGAGCTTACAATCACGTTGCCTGGCGATCCAAATCGCCCTTTTGATAACTGCCTGAGAAGAATCGTTAATTTGAGAACTGACAATCCGATCTTCGTTTGAAAGATCAACACATGCCAATATATTTTCGAATTGATTCATGATAAGCCTCGTATCAGTTAATTATTTAAAGTCCAGAATTATTATAACCTATTCCTAAGTTGGTTTTAGCTGGTAGAACGAAATTATTCAACGTGGTTTTTGCATTAACAGAATATATTCGTGGACCTTGTTCATGCGAAAAACAGAAGGATAACCCAATGGGCGTAAATTATTGTATTCAGATTGCCTGTTCCAAATGATCAGGTCGTCGTAAATAAAACCTGTTTCGATTAAACGATTAGCCAAGTCGCTATGAAACGGATAAAACTGGCTTTTTTTCCTGATATCCATCACAATTATGCACGCAAAACAACCCGGCTTCAAAGCGATAAATAATTGTTCATATATTTTTTGTAACTGGTCAAGGAATTCATCGTATTCTACGATGGTTCCGATATCCCCATCATAATTTCCGTAGTTCCTGATGTTTTTTCGGTCTGCTGAACGCCTCTGATTCAAAATATCCCAATAAGGTGGTGAACTGATGGAAAGATCAACAGATTCCCTTGAAACATGCTCGAGCAATTCCATTGCAGAAGCCTGAATAATATCAGAACCAAAGTTTTTTCCTAATTCATCCTTAAATGTTTGAAGCCTGCTGAGTCCCAATTGAGCATATTCTTCAGAAAGCTCAAACCCAATACCTTTTTTTTCCATTGCTTCTGCAGCAAGAACCGTTGTTCCAGAACCTGAAAAGGGATCACAAATCAATTGACCATCAAGAGGTAAAAACGTTTTAATAAGGCGTTCTGCCAATTCAAGGGGAAACATGGCAGGATGTTTCAAACGACTTTCATCCAGATTTTTCCGAATATCACTCCAGACGGAAATGGAATTCTGGATCCACTGCTTTCCATCTAGCTGATTGCAATGTTTACGAGGTTTCCTGCTCGGAGCAGTCTCCTCAATATTTTTATCCTGCTCGATTTTATTATCCTGACTTGACACACAGTTTCTCGAAATAAGTAACAAATAGAATCTGTTTTGATAACGAATTATTGCTTGTTTTGAAATTCCTGAAAAGTACAATCTGCAGGACAGGCATTCCCAATAAATTTCAACTTGAGAGAGTGAATTTTACCCCGATGTATTGTACAATAAGAAGACCTGAAAGACATCCGTAACAGGAATTGTATATTATTAGTGCAGGTTGCACATGACTATAGCGTCGCTGGATAGTATGGAGACTTTATTTAAAGACCCTAACCCGCTACACGTAAACAAAACTCGATCTACTATTTAAGTTGATTAACAGATAGAAGGATAACACTCATGATTCATGTCGTTGCTACCATTGAAGTCAAAGAAGGAACCCGGGATCAATTAATTGCGGACTTCAAAACCCTTGTCCCATTAGTTCTTGCTGAAGATGGGTGTATTCAATACGACCCGACAATTGACGCTGAAACTTCTATCGAACTTCAAACAGCCGATGGAGCCAATTGCCTGACTGTTGTGGAAAAATGGGAAAGTGAAGATGCACTCAAAAAACATCTTGAAGCGCCTCATATGAATGAACATCGAAAAAATGTGGGCGATCTCGTCACTGGAATCAAAATTAAAATCTATGAATCTGTTTGTTAAACAGACAATGCCCACTGGCAGGCATTCCCAGTTCTATTTTTTCAGGATTTTCTGCATATTGGAAATGACTTCATCCGTTGCAGGGTAAACATAAGGAGGAGAGAACTTTCCAATTAGAATAACACCTTCCTGAAGAACTTGCTCCTCTTTTAGAAACGATCCTTTTTCTACCTGAGTTCTTGCAGATCCGGATTTATCCGAAATTACTCCCCTGCCCCGCAATACTGTTCCATCAAAAGGAATTAAAAATCCTGCATGGATTTCCAGTTGAACCGGAAGGATGGCTCTGGTGACTTCCCATCCCTCTTTTCCATTCCGGGGGGAAAGTGGTATCAGCACTAATTTATTAAGAGGTGCATTTTCCGGGATATCTGCAACCTGCAGTTCTTTCCAATCCTTGTTTTTTTTCCATTCTTTTTCAACAAGAATTTTCCCGGTTTCCCGATTTTCAATGCGAGCAGAGACAATATACTGTGCCTGCTGAAATTGCCTGAGGTTAAGAGTCGGTGGATTGGACGTGAAGTACGTAAGCCCGAATAAAGCAGACCACCAGAGAATCAGGCTGGATAAAGCAATATAAAAGATTGGAGATTTAGTGGTACGCGCGGGATGTGTCGATTTCATATTTCTCATCAAACTCTTCTGAAAAGCTGTAAACAGAAAAGAAATCGCTTAACTGATCTCGGTCAGTTTTTCTCATTTCCCCTCGCTCAATTAATTCATAGACGAGATGTCCGAAGTCGTCAGTCGCTTTAATCCCCCATTGACGGAAAACAGTGGTTGCCAGCATTCCGAACTGTTTCTTCCCAAGCTCTTTACAGCCTTCCAGCAACTCAGGACCGGAAATATGCGCAGAAACCTCTTCCTGATCAGATTCCATGCTTCGCCCGAGATGCTTCTGCGTGTACTGCAAAGCCTCATAAATAAACCGGTAAGCGTTACGATGGTATCGTGAGCAAGGAAGTTTTGAATCGCTTGTAGTATTCATCTTCTCTGACACGTTATTTTTAATCCCTGTTAAATCAGACTAATTAATATGAAAGTTTACAGAACCGAAGCAATATAAGTTCATCCTGATGATAGACAATGCGTGGTTGAAAAAGTTCATCCAAACTACACTTTAAAATAGCACATTCTTAAAGAATTACAATTGGCCAAATATCACCTGAACATAATAGCCCGTTACATTTATTCAGGGTAAATTGATTCTCGCATAATGCGAATGAAAGCTATTCCCGCTCTACCAATTATACGTCCGAATCTTCTCAATTTCTTGAATATTTTTCCGGCAACGGAAACTGCAACAAAACCGGGGTGAGGATATACAAATCAACAGACTCCGTAAATATGGATTCCCTCTATTTTGCTTAACATTTCGCCATAACAGCATTTAGATGAACATTTAAACAGAGTATTTATTTCTGAGCGAACTATTGAAAAGAGGAATGAAAGCGATTTCACCTCTATTTTAAGCAGACTTATTCAGATTTTGAAGATTGCTTCTTATTGTTCTTACCGCCTGAATTTTTGACAACTGTTAGAATATCAGCTTCTTCAAGCATGATTCTACGTCGATCTGCATATTCGACAAAGACTTTTTTAGTAAGAATTTCCTGCCCGATGACTTTTGCTTCCCCTGTTTTGGTGACGACCACAGCCCCCACATTCGGAAGATCCCTTCGATATTCATTATAGGTATCATATTCATATCGAAGACAGCATTTTAACCGTCCACAACGACCTGAGATTTTTGCAGGATCGAGAGATGCTTTTTGAAGCTTGGCCATTTTCATCGAAACGGGAGGCATCTCTTCAAGAAAAGTGTTACAGCAAACCGGTTTTCCACAATCGCCATAATCAGCAAGCAATTTTGCTTCATCCCGTACGCCGATTTGTCGCATTTCAATACGGGTTTTGAAGTTCTTAGCAAGAGCTTTCACCAGTTCACGCAAATCGACCCGATTCTCAGCGAGATAATAGAAGATCAAACGCTCGCCACCGAAAATATGCTCAACATCAACCAGTTGCATCTGGAGCTTTCTTTCAGCAACCATTTTCTGGCAGTCTTCAAATTCGCTTAATTCATTTTCGCGAACCGTCTCCATCGTATGTCGATCGTTATCCGATACCCGCCGGAGGATTCTTCCTTCAAAGTCCTCTTTTTTCAGGAATTTGTCCGACTTTTCGGATGCAGAACATAATACTTTCCCCCATTCGATCCCACGTTGCGAACGGACGATAACATCAGCATCACGGGAATAGATTTCCGAGTTGCGAACATTGAATTCAGAGATGTTCCGGGTCGTTCCATATCGAACGATGTATTTATCAACCATGAATTATTAATTCGTTACATATTAAAAACAAAGCAGTTTAAAACTAAACAGTATTAAACTAGTGTTTCGTCAAATTTAAAGATTGGGGTTGTTAAAGTGTATAAAGCACGACAACGGAGTGCGTTAGAGTTCTTACGCAACCCAATTCTCAGCCTTGACAAGGCACTAGACGGTTTAGAATCTTAGAGAAAGGGATGAATGATCCTCAGTATATCGAAAGGAATAATAAATGGACAGTCGCCGGGAATAGACAATATTCAGAAATGATTTAGAAAATGCGACCTGAAACTGCCAACGGGATAGTGCATAATCCCTTTAGATTTTCGAATAAATACCTTTAAAACAGCCTTAATTTTTGTCCTAAATTATTAAAATAGCCTTCCATGCAAAGCGCTGCAGGGGAATATTGCAATATCTGCTGTTCAATCGCTCCGCTCATATCAATGAGGTCAGAAATAACCGATAATGCTTTTTCAGGCTTTCGCTCTTTAAGTGTTACAAATTGATTGACCTGAGAAATCATCGATTTGGAATTGCCGGAAATGATACTTTTTGAAACAGATTGGAAAAACTCGACCGTAAACCGAATCACCCACCTGCTGTTTTCTCGTAGAAGAACGGTTTCAGTCCCAATTTCATTCAACAATTCCTGAATTCTTTTTGTTGTTGAAACACTGTTGAAAGGAGAGTTGATTAACAACCCGAAAAGAACTTCTCGCAGATTCCTCAATTCCGGGTCTAATAACTGCTGAGCGAGAGTTAAACTCCCATCGCTCATTGCCGCAATCTGGTCTGCCTGTTCAGAATTTTCGACCCAATCCAGACGGGTGATAATTTTAGAAATATCTGACGCTGCAAGAGGTTGAAACCGGACTTTCTGGCATCGTGATAAAATCGTCGGCAATATGGAATTTTCATTATTGGCAATGAGAATCATCATCGAAAATTCGGGCGGTTCTTCCAATGTTTTCAAAAGTGAATTTGCACTTTCCATATTCATGGAACTGGCATCGTCAATAATCGCAATTTTACGAGTTGAAGCCATTGGCCTCAACGACATTTCAAAACAGAGACCTTCACGCCCTCTTTTATCTTTTGAACCTGCAAAAACTTCAATCGGAATTTCCCGTTTATCAGGGGGACGACCCACAAGATAAAAATCAGGGTGACTCCCCGCTTTCATTCGTTTGCAATTCGCACATTCTCCACAACTGTTCAACTCAGAATCAGGAATGGTTTCACAGAACAAAGATGCAGCTATGGTTTGAGCAAATTTTTTCTTCCCAATTCCATCTGGTCCTACGAAAAGATAGGCATGAGAGAGTCGGTTCCGAGCAACAGACCGCTTGAACATTTCCTGTTGATTCTGGTGTCCTAAAATTTCATCCCAATTCATGAAATCAATTGCCTTCCGAATCTGGTTGTTCCAATTTGAGTTCTCCTGCCCTGATTTGCCCCAGACTCATTCCAACCTGAATTTCAGAGCCTTTATTCACCAGAATTTTTGACAGGACTCCAGCAACTTCTGCAGGAACATCAAACGTGATTCCACTCACCACCAGTTCAACAATCCGATCTCCGATACTCACTTCATCTCCAACATCAACCAGCCAGCAACTTAATCGAACAGGTTGATCATCTGCACCAATATCCGGGGCAATAATGGTTGTTTCTTCAAGAGAATTCATCATTCAACCCTGCAAATCTCTTCAATTGCTTCTTCCACCATTGATCCTGCATTGTAACTGGACCGAACAAAAGGACCACAAGCAACTTTTCGGAAACCCATTTTTCTAATCTGGTCACCCAATTCATCAAATTCTTCAGGAGTGACAAAACGTTCGACCGGGAGTTTTTCAGGCGTAGGCTGGAGATACTGACCAACCGTAATAAAGTCACAGCCAACTCTTAATAAATCTGCACAAACATCCAGAACTTCTCCCCGGCGTTCGCCAAGACCCAACATGAAACCACTTTTGGTTAAGGTTTCTGGTGAATTCTGTTTCACACGGTCGAGTAAATCGAGCGTCCGCTGATATTCTGCATTTCTTCTGACGCGGTGATATAACCGAGGAACAGTTTCTGTATTATGGTTAAAGACTTCTGGCTTCGCCTCCAGAACCCGATCAATGGAAGAATTCATTCCGAGGAAATCGGGAGTCAGAACTTCAACCGTTGCGCCGGTTTTTTCTCTGACCGCAAGAATACATCGATAAAAATGGTCTGCCCCGCCATCAGGAAGATCATCCCTTGTTACTGATGTGATCACGACATGTTTTAAACCCAACCGTAAAGCAGCTTCTGCAACGCGTTCCGGTTCATCCGCTTCCAGCTCGGTTGTTTTTCCTTTATTGATGGAACAAAAACCACACGGGCGAGTACAAACTTCTCCCATGATCATCAAGGTGGCTGTCTTCTGCGACCAGCATTCTGTTCTGTTTGGGCACTTTGCACTTTCACAGACCGTTTCCAATTTCAAATCTTCAATCACATTCACGGTGAAACCCATCTCCGCCAAAGGCATGGGCCGTTTCAACCATTTTGGAAGACGCTGACGAGGTGCTGGTTTCTGATCCAGTATTTTAAGAAGAGACATGTACTTTTCTTTTTGTTCGTCGAAGCAAAGGATGCCCCGTGAATAAATGATATTGTTGATAACCTAGCGATTCCGTTAAATGAGTGATCAATAATGATCGCACCGTATTCATTTCAACAGGCTTGACGCATTGAGCAGAGAGGGAAGTCAGTCGATTGGAAAGCCCTAATGGTTGAATCACACGTTGAAGATCTAAAGAAGGACAGACATTAATAAACAAGCCGTGATAGGAAACCCAAGATTTCACTGCAATGCCCGTTTGTGCAAATTGACCACACCGACACCAGACCCCCGGCTTTTCATCAAATCGTTCTGCAGGAACTTTCAAATTATAAGCCATGTCAACAACCGCTTGTTCAAGTCTCCTGCGATATTCCAAAACGCCGAAACCTTTTCGATCCAACGGAATGATCGGATAGACAGCCAATTGCCCCGGTGCATGAACGATTGCCCCGTTTCCCCTGTTGATCCATCGAACATCCAGCAACCTGGAATCCAGTTCATCCTGATCCAGAAGAATTTGTGCTCTGCTTCCTTCTCTTCCAACGGTGATTAAAGGAGGATGCTCACAGATCAGCAGTCCACCCTGTTTGTCTTTCCTTCCGCTGATTTCGTAAACGAGTCTTTCCTGGAGAAAACGAGCTGATTCAAAGTCGACCATTCCCATCAGATGGATTTCGAGCGAGTCCGATAATTCGGGTCTGCCAATCTGATTTACTGAAGGAACGGACATCGGTTTAATCCAAGTACAATGTATAATTTATTCAAGTAGAAAGTATAAATATGTCAATAACAGTGCTTTAAAGCTGGAATGTTAATCAACTTCCCATCAAGAAAGCAATTGTCTATTTTACCATCGTATGCCCCTGTAGACAACAGGTCAGAATTCCTTATTTTCCATAGTTTTTTTCAATAATTTTCTTAGAATCCGGTTAGGAAAGAGGGATAATGACTTGCCTTATTATAAGCACCTTGACTCTAAACCTGACTGTATAATCAAAATAAATATTTGAATTGATCTGAGCATAAAACATGATTTCAACTGAAACAAAATCTGAAACGGGAAAGAAATATTATTCGACAACGAAAAAAGTTCTCATCTCAATGGGAATTATTTTCTTAATAATTCTTGTAATAATGAGTACAGCATTATTCCTTGTTGTTCAAGATAAAATCGCATATGGAGAAATAGCGGGAAGGATCAGGGATGCCGAAGGAAAAGTGACGCACATGGATTACCGAAATACTAGCAATTTCATGAACTTGATACGTAAGTATGTGATACCAGATTACATTCAATCATTCGTAAGACCAGCAGGTTATTTAGTCTCCGGCTTTAAAGTCGAAGACAAAGACTTTGATTTAGAGGTAATCAGTAAAAAAACGGAATACATGGATTTGATGGTTCTCACACTCAATAACGCAGGCATTACAGACCAGAATAGTTCATTTCTTAAAGAGCACAAAAACTTATCTATCCTCAACCTCAGCCACAACGATATCACCGATGATACATTAATTCATTTTCAATCTCTAAATTCACTTGGAGAACTAATTTTGAATAATACCAACATCACAGACGAAGGGATTATTGAGGTAGTAGAAAAAGGAATTTTCGATAAATTAAAAGTGTTGGATTTAAGCGATACAAAAATCAGCGATGAAGGTTTCAATAAATTATTAGAATTGCCGAAACTGGAGATACTCTTATTGAGTAACACTAAAATCACTGACGCAGGAATAAACAATTTCCCAGCAAACAGTTCAATTCACTCCCTCAGATTAACAGGAACAAAGATTTCAAAAGATTCCGTGAATAGATTAAAAACCATAATGCAATTAATCTATCTTGATCTTGGGCAGGCAAATCCTTCTAAAAATGTTCGTAGTAGGATTAAAAACAAATTCAACTGGAATTATGAATAGGGAGGCAATTTATTTTCCATTAATTGAAACAGAATATCGGGACATTTCGCAAAAACAGAATGAGTTTTAATGACTTCAACGGAAACAAAACCTGAAACGGGAAAGAAACGATTTTCTCGAAAAAACAAGCTGTTGATAATTGGCGGAATTGTTCTGACGTTAATATTTGCGTACGGCATATATCAATACAGGATAGGAAAGGAAAGAGAAAGACGAATTCATCTGACTGTTTTAAAAATTAGAAAAAATGGGAATGTAAAAATCGATGGCAAAAACAGAAACCCCAACATCATATTCGACAAAGCACTTTATTACTTGCCAATTCCTTATTCAATTTCAAGTAAATTCCCTACAGACTTCATCCTTTCATCAATTGAAGTTCAGAACAACAAATGCAGTCCCTACATTATGGATCTTGACACGGATATCATGGACCTCGAAGAAGCGATACTCATTAATGCAGGTATCACTGACAAGAACAGTCATTTTCTAGAAAAGCATTCTCAATTGATAAAACTGAACCTGAGTAATAATGAGATTGGGGATTTGACGTTAGGCCACTTGCATGAATTCAGATCACTCACGGAACTGGATTTAAGCAACACCCAAATCACAGACGCAGGAATCATAGAAGCAGCAAAGAACGGTGCGTTTAATCAACTGCAAACCCTGAATTTGGGAAATACTTATATTACAGGTGAAGGAATCATGGAGGGAGTGAAAAGCGGTGCGTTTAATCAATTCAAATCGATCAACCTCAATAATGCAAATATCGGAGACGAAACGTTAGAGCACCTTGCAAATCTCCCGAAACTGAAAGTCCTATATCTCAACTGGACTTCTATAACAGATCAAGGGCTCAAATATCTCGCCAACAATAAAATGATTCGAACTTTGGAATTATCAGAAGCGAATATTACAGATCAATCGATTGAAGTGCTATTGTCTCTCGACAACCTGATACGTCTTGACCTGAGCGAGACAAAAATCTCTGCAGAGGGGATTGCCAAGCTACGAAAGAAATATCCCTGGCTGTATTTTAAAAAGCCGCTTTCTCAAAAGTAAGCTTATAACCGTTTACCCTCTGTTTTTGATAATTTCAGCAACTTCTGCTAATTGCTCCTGCGTGTTGACTCCCATTGCTTCCTCAATGTCAAAAATGTCTGCAGCTGCAACGTTCTTCCCATCTTCTTTCAAAATTGCAGGACAGTCCGTCAAGTAAAACTCACCCTGTTTATTATTCGGCTGAAGTCGATCTAATGCAGATAACAGGGATTGACAATCAAAAGCATAACACCCGGTGTTGATTTCTTTGATTGCATTTTCTTCATCGGTTGTATCTTTCTGCTCCACAATTTTGACGAACTTCTGATTCTCATCACGAACAATTCGACCAAGCCCATGATTGTTATCCGTCGTTGCAGATCCGATAACAGAAACTGCGTTTTGTTTTTTTTGTGTGTTCAACAATCCGGTTAACGTTTCTGCTTTTAATAAAGGTGTATCTCATGCAAGAATCAGGACAGGACCATTGTGATCTTTTAATTGTTCTTTACACATCATGACTGCATGACCGGTTCCATGTTGTTCAATCTGGAAAGCAAATTCCACATCACTTTCATCTTTTAATGCTTCCTGAATCAGCTCTGCTTTATGTCCCACAATCACAACAATACGTTCGCATCCTGCAGCTCTTGCGACATCCAGAACATAATTAATCATGGGACGGCCGTTGATTTCATGAATCACTTTCGGGAGTTCTGATTTCATGCGGGAACTTTTGCCAGCAGCCAGAATAATTGCAACAGGAGCATTCACGATTGTTTACCTTAATAAAAGCTTTTTAAAACAGAGAATGCTTAATGTATAACGGAACAGCCTGTGAATGGTCAACCACGAGTTCTTATTTTCTGGAATGAATCGACAAAGCATGCAATATATTGCCCTGACAGGAAAACATAAAGGTTTCTCAATTGACTCTCATGCCATCTCAGAAGAAGTGACTCACGGAACAGACCTGTTCATCCTGAGCATGTTCGAACAAGGGTTTTATGATCGGCTGGGATTTGGAACAGGACCGTATGAAAACTATGTCAAATTTCATCCGTACCAGTTAAGTGTTCCTGATTTGGCGAGGTCTCCAAAAAGACTTTCAATGGATCAATTCAAGGTCATGCATCAGAATCATCTGGAACGACAACGAGGTCACGGGAAGAACTTCTTCAAAAATTAGACAAAGCATTCCGGTTGCCTAAACCAGTTCCTGATCTTGATTTTTAACAGAAGGTTAATTCTATCTTCAAAATATTTCGACTTTAGAACCTGAGACCTGCTCTTGCGATGAATCCGGTATCAATACTGAAACCACGGGTCCCGTTATCAAAATCGACATCACGACCAAAGGCCCAACCTGCTTCAATGAAAGCAGTCGTGTAACCGTTATCCTGACGGAAACCGAGAGTTGCTCTCCAGTCTTCCAGTTCGACTTGCTCACGTCCGCCACCTCTGGCTTGAATTTCATAGGCTTCAACATTGTAAGCAGCACGAGCATAGAACCAGGTTGCAGCTCCCCAGACATTTCCGAGGAAAACACTGATTCGAGGTTCGGGAAAGATTAAACGAAATTCCCATATACTATCAGGAGTCCAGACAAGCCCTGCTATAGGAACAACTCGGTCATCTACGCGGTCCCAGTAAGCTGCACCAAATGCGTACATAATTTGAGGGGCAGGTCTGTAGAAGATGATACCACGTCCATCAAATTGCCAGGCATTGGATGAAAGAGAATTAGCGAAATCACTATTAATGGATGGTGTAAACCCAAGCTGATAACTCCAGGGACCATTCGCAGGAGTTGACAGTTCTAAATCTAATCCAAATCGATAGGCATTTCCCGGCAGCGCTGTTGTCGGTGAAATTACTCCTGATGTTGGGCCATCCCAATTTCTTAAACCAAACTGAGGCGTGATTTTTTCAATCCATCCCCAATGTTTGTTGTAAGTGTATGCCCATTCTGCATCAAATTCAAAAGCAGAAAAATCGCCAAGATCACGCTCTGTGGATTCTGGTGCGAGATAAGTGAAATCGTATTTTGATTTCCAACCAAACCGATAAGGTTGACTTCCGTTTGCTCCATAGGTGGATAAAGGAGCATTCTGCGCTAAAGGATCCTGAACGCCGAATGGGCTCTGTGGAAATTGAGTCGGATTGGAAAATGGATCGTATGGAGTCTGTGGAGACATCGGTGGCTGATAATATGACGTTGTGGGTGGAATCACTGTTTGCGTAGTTCCCGGTGTCCCAAAATTTGGTCCATCCTGAGGAATGGTTTCAAAACTGGGAGTCTGTCCACGAACAACAATACTGTTGCCAGTTGGTCGAAAAACAGAATCAATTTCACTATCCAATGGGTTTGCCGAGATGACGGCGATTAGACATATAAGAGAGGTGTTCACGATTTAACCTGTTCTTTTCAAATCTTGAAAATGCGGAGGGGAAAGGTTCTACAAAAATGTAGAGTGAATGAAGTGCCAGCCCGGATTTTCGTGAATTTTTAACTTGGGTCAACACCAACCATTCTTACTTTTTTTGTGAAAATCGGAAAATTCACAAAAAAGATTAAAGTTACTGGAGTTTCAAGACCTTTTGTAATTCTTACTTTTTTAAAGGCCTTATATCGATAAGAGAAACATAGCAACTGAGCACAAGAGAGGCTCGTGAGTGAATGAATGAATGAACGGTTTCACCAAATACCGGAAGATGATGAAATTCAAACCAAGGAGAGTTGAAATATTTACAACCAATGCGCAGAGAGAGAGTGATTGCGCAATAACTCCGCAGAACAAGATACCAAATCCAGAGAGATCATCTCTACTGATTATTTGTGATATCCCAGACTTGTAACAACACCATGTAATTCTTCATATGTGATGAAACGTCGGCGGTGAATCATTTTATACTGATCCACTGCTTTGGCTAATTCCATGACATCTGGTTCCAGAGATTCATAGGAATTGGTAAATTGTCGTCTTTCCAAACCTGTTGGTGCAGATTTCGGACTAATTTGACGTCGATCAACAAATGATGATGAACTATTTTCTTCTAAACTTGGCTGCATGATTCTACTCCTGAATTTTAATATGACCATAGGAAATCTAGGCCATAAAACAGATTCAGGCGCAGCTTTTATTCAATTCTGATGAAATCTTACTGGTGTGAGAGAGCAACCCGATATACTTTATGGATTATTCCGGTTATTCGGTTAAAATAGTCGCAAGGCAACTTGTCTGGAAGAGCGATATTGGCACGACTGACATTCAAAGGAAAGTCAGGTAAACTATTTTCATCCAACCTCAGAACCAGTTCTACATTTAATACTTAATTGGACACAACCAAACAATGCCTGGAAATAATGTAGGACGTGGCGCGCTGTAAATATTGTCGGAATAACACTTAAACCTTACTATACCATTTGTAGAAACGCACGAGAACATGACAACACGGATTGCAATTCTTGGAAGTGGAGCGATGGCAACAGCTTGCTCCCTGATTTTGAACGAAAATGAGAATCAGGAAATCTCCATCTGGGGAAGGAACTCTGAACACGTCAACGCAATATGCAAACATCGTGAAAACCGAAGGCTTCTTCCCGGAATATTAATTCCTGATGAAATCCAAATCACTTCCGATATTCAACAAGCAACTAAAAATGCGGATATCCTGATTGCTTCAATACCTACCAAGTTTTTAAGAGAAGCCCTTTCCAAGATTTCTTCTGAAATGACATCCCCTACCCCGGTTGTCAGCGTGATCAAAGGGCTTGAAAATAAAACATTCATGCGCCCAAGTGAAATCATTAAAGACGTCTTGGGAGATCGAACCGTATTAGCATTAGGTGGCCCAAGCCATGCAGAGGAAATTGCACGAAGGAAACCAGCTAGCGTCGTGGCTGCATGTGAAGACATGGAGTTTGCAAATCGAGTTCAATCTCTTTTCAACACCGATCGGTTCAGGGTTTATACAAATAAAGATATTATCGGGGTAGAACTGGCAGGCGCTTTGAAAAATGTGGTTGCCATCGCTGCTGGAATTTGTGACGGTCTGGAATTTGGCGATAACGCGAAAAGTGCTTTAATCACACGGGGACTGGTTGAAATGACCCGCTTTGGCATGGAAATGGGAGCAGAGCAATTAACTTTTTCGGGCTTAGCTGGAATGGGTGATCTGGTAACAACCTGTTTCAGTAAACATAGTCGAAATCGATCCGTCGGGGAAAAGCTGGGCAAAGGAAAAACATTGACAGAGATTCTAGCGGAAACGGAATCTGTTGCTGAAGGAGTCACTGCAACGAAAAGTATTTATGAACTTTCACTAGAACGAAAACTTGAGATGCCTATTGTTTCGGAAGTTTATCGTGTTCTGTTTGAAAAACAGTCCCCTCTTGAAGCAACGGCTCGACTGATGATGCGACCACCTCGGGATGAATAACCGGGTTTATCCGCGATGTTATTTTCCCAATAATCTATTCACTGATAATCTACTCTTGTCCCTCTTCACCCAAGCCGAGTGAATCAAGTTCCTCTTCTGATAATTTTGAAGGATCAAGTGGTTCCACAATTGCATACTTCCCATCTGACCAACGTGAGAAATCAATGTTCTTACATCTTTGACTACAAAACGGAAAGAACTTTGAATCCGCAGCTGCATCAGGAACCAAAGACTTGCTGCAGATGGGACAGGATTGAGGAACGATCATTTTTATTTCTCTGTTTTAGTTTTAGATTCTTTAGCAGACTTGGAACTGGAATCTTTTGAAGAAGACTTCTCTGATTTTTCCGGTTTCTTTTTATCAGCAGCAGCCGCTTTTTTGTAGGATTCTGATCGGTAATCCGTTTGATAAAACCCTGATCCCTTAAAAATAATTCCAGCTCCTGCACCAATCAGCCGTTGTGCTTTCAGCTTTCCACATTCGGGGCATTTTCTAATCGGCTTTGCTGTAATGGCTTGAAAGAGTTCCCATTCATGGTCACAGCTTTTACAAACATAGTCATACGTCGGCATGAAAACAAAAACCTTCCAATACTTCTTAAAAAAACAATTAACTAACAATGATATTTATCCAAATCCGGGTCAATTTGGGCGAATTCAGATTGAGCAGTATATTCCACTATTTGAGTTTGATCAAGCCTGTACCCTATTGCAAGAATAATAAACAAAGCATGAAAACAGCTAAAACAAGCGAATTGAAGCAAAATAAATGGAATTAATAGCTCGACAAATCCCTCTATTACAATAGAATATTAATATCGAAATCAAGACTTTTAATCTCAACAGGCTTTTTGATGGACAATCTCAACTGGCAATTCATTTTGGTACTCTTCAGTGTAGCGGTAGCTTTTTATTACCTGCTTCTGAATACCATTCAGTTTCTGTCTGGAACGTCATCTCTCGGTTGTAATGGTGGTGGTTGCAACGGCTGTGCATCATCAGATGATTCACAAACCGGGAAAGATGGTTCCCAATTCGTTTCGCTTGATTCACTGACACAATCATCACCAGCGAAACCATCACCAGCAAATCTTAACCCGATGAATACTCTGAAAAAAACAACTTCGCAAAACATTTCTTCACTGCTTAAAGACGTTTAACACACGGGGTGTAGCTCAGACTGGTAGAGTGCTGCGTTCGGGACGCAGAGGTCGCAAGTTCAATTCTTGTCACCCCGAATTTTTTATTATTTTAGTTAGGCCGTTTAGATATTTACATTTAATAATCTAATTAAATAATTTGAATATTGTGAACTGAGTAAGACTGGTGATGGACCTGACAGTTATTTTTATCACACTATTTCCAATAGTGAATTCTCAGGCTTTGAACTGCCAAACATGGGCAGATAGAGCGAATGACTAATATATATCTATCCAGTTTTAAAGGAAACCTTCTTGTGGTTAGATTAATTAAAAAGGAGTCTGATAAATTCTTTTTGTCTGTTCTCGTTTTTTTAGGAATTTGCACTGTATCATATTTGAGAGGATGTAGTCCAAACCACCGATATGTTAAGTATAGGAATATAACATTACATTCAAGATATCCAAAGATTACATATTCTTATATTAGAATTGGAACTCTTGGAATACCTTTTGGTCAAAATCTTGATTCATACAAGAAAGTTGTTATAAGACTCTCTCCTGATACTAAAGTTTCTTTAGGAAATCTTACTGTAGAAGAAATTGAAAAGGCCAGTGTAAAAAAAGATAAACTGGATGAGAATATTTCAGTCTGGCCAAAGAATACAGTGAAAATAAAGACTGTGAGCGGGTTTGTATTTTATATCAATAAAAGCAGAATATTATCGATAGTCCATCATATTTATTCAGATGAAGACCCACTACTCGATATAATAGGGATAGAAAATGAAAAGAAACTTTATCCAATTCCTTTCAATCACCAACAAATGTTAATTATGTTTGGTAAACCAATAAGCATTACCGATTCATATCAACATTAGATTTTCCTTGTGAAAAATACTTTTGCATGATTAAGTGAACCTATAAAATCAACAACAGCAATAACCAAGATTGTGTAATCCAATTATGCACTGTGTGAAGCGGGTTGAGCATATCTGCGACGAGATTGTTCACGAACGAATTCCGAACGGTCCACGATGTTTGTTCTGGTTTGATTGTCTCTATCGTGAATGCTGGTCTGCTCATGCCATCAATCATCAGTCGAATGCAAGCTCGAAATTTTGGAAGGGCAATCAAATCAGTTGCAGTGACGTTACCAGTCAGTTGTTCTGAAAGAATATCGCGTCATTGGGACCGATTGCAAAAACCGCTTGCAGAGTCTGTGGTTCCACCTGATCGAGAAACTGTGTTGCCAGACAAAGCCCGAGTTTGTACTTCCGAGCTTCTGAAAAAAACGAGTAATATATGTATTTGAACCTCTGACGTGCCCCCTTTGACCGAAACCAGATTCTGATTATTAATCAGTCGTTTAGAACTTCTAGGAGTAGGTCATCACCATCAGAACCTGTCCGTAATTGATCGCCCAAGCCCTTGAATTCCATTTAAGAAAAATCCAACTGGTGTCTTGTCGCCCCGAATTTGCAAATCTTGTTGAAAACGATTAAGCGCGTAGTTGATTTGCTTAAAGGTTGATCGAGTTGGAGCAATTTAATCCAGATCAGCATGTAAAAACACCTCAACCAACAGTCCTCGTGGCGTGACGGAAAACGTAAAGGCTAATTGGAGGCGTTTTCTTCTTTCTTGGTTTTCTTAGATTCTTCTACCTTGAAGAACGATTTCGGGTATTGGGGCGTTACGGTAGCAATGTCAAAACTGTAAGTGACTTTTCTCTTCTTACCTTTGGTGTTACTTTTCATTTCTGACGTTTCAGGAAACCAGATCCCTTTTACAAGCTCCAACCAGGTAAGGACCTGATAGGTTTTTTTTGGACTAACGTCATCTTTAAGGAATATCTCAAATCTCATCGGAATATAGTTTCTGTTTGTTGCCAGATATATTTTTTGTTTATAGATAAATGTTTTTATTGAAGCTTTTATGGAATAAATATCTATTTCAACTACGACAACAGGTTCATCAGAAAATTGAGTTTGTCCTATAAATTTAGTCTGATATCGGATGGCAGAAGGATACCTTAATTTTGATTTTTCTTGAATTAATTTTGTTACATATTCTCCGCCATGCAGCAAATCTGAAAATAGGATTAAATCCCCCAATCTATTACCCATAACCACTTGATAAGGATTAGGGTTGTTTTTAAGAATGGGAGTTTTTGGAGTGACCGCAACATAACTGGAAGACTCCCCATCAAAAGCTTCGGCCTGATGTTTGCGTTTAATTTGATTAGAATTTTTCACCCGGCCATCCTGGATAATATCAGTGATAATATTATTAACATCCTCGTCAAATTCAATTCGAAACATCGAACCCTGAGTAACCTTGCGTAATGTTTGATGGACGTATTGATTAACGTTTCTCTGTTCTAAAACTTCCTGGTTTTTCTCGCTCTCCTTCGCGGGTGGCTGCTTAGATTTGAAATGCCTCGTAAGCGTATGGTCTTCTTTGAAATGCATTGTAATATCAAGATTACGATATAATGATTCCTTTTCTTTAATCTTCGCAATGATTTCCATTAACTCAGGACTGGGACCCCCTGTCTCAATTTCTTCTGGTGCCTTTGCCTCTATTTCTTCTGATGTAATAGGAGTATTTGAATCCTTTCTGTTTTCTAAAACGCCAACTGCAACCATTCCTCCCATCAACAATGCAATGCCGATAAACCCAATGGCTATATTCTTTCCCGTTGAAACTGCCATCAATGTCGTTCCTTTTATCAAAGCTGCTTTTGAACCGGTTACCGTAGTACCTGATGAAGTGGTTCCTGCCACGGTCGATTTAGCGAGACTGCTACTGAGAGCCTGTTGAACAAAAGTGGCTGAAACAGAGCTTGCCACTAATGCTTGCGAACTGTTCCAGGCAGCCAGTACTGAAGCAAGTGCAATCCCACGCTTTAATAATCGTTTCCTCAACAACTCACGCCCAGCAGTCAAACTCGCTTTGATTGAATTCACTGTGACGTTCAACTCCGCAGCGGCTTCTTTACGAGACTTCCCTTCGAGATAACACAAGATCAAAGGCACACGATAATTTTCCTGGAGTTGATCTAGCTCTTCATGCAGCAAAGTCAACTCTTCGAATTGGTCCTGAGTTGCCTCAAACTGGTTCGTCACGGCACTATGCTCCCCAAGTGGTTCCGCTTTTGCACGTTTCTTACGCCTAAGAATGTTGTACGACTCTCGTTGCGCCACCCGGTACAGCCATGATGAAAAAAATTGCGGTTTTTTAATCTTCCCCGGATCTTTGACAAAAGTAATCACTGCATTCTGAAACGCATCTTCCGCGTCATTTTGATCACGCAATATCTGCATACAAACTGACATCAGCAGCGTCGAATGTTTCTCGATCAAAGTCTGTAAAGCGATCTGATCGTTCTGCTCCACAATTAAATGGAGTAGTTCGATATCAGTTTTTATTTTCGGAGTCGATTCAGAAGAACTCATCGGTCACCTAAAACAGTAATAGATCTAATAATAAAAGTGAGTCGATTCCTGTTGGGAAAACGGACGTGACTTTTTGAGGATATTTTCAATATATTATCAGAAACAGTATCGCAATAATGCAATAATATCGTCCAGTCATCATCGGCTATGATTTTTCATTCAGCCTTCAATCCACGCAAATGATGTCACAGACGGATTTCCGCCGCTGGACTCGCCGGCTACGTTAAACCCAAATGACCGCAAACGTTTCCCGAGATTGATGGGTGGAATATTACGTGATCGGCTGCCATACATTCCGAGGATGAGCGTACCATCAGGTTTGACAAAGTTTTCCAGTAGACGATGGCAATATTGAGCAAGGTATGACTCCGGCACACAATCCCACACCGAGTAGACATAACGGTATTGTCTTGGCGGCTGCCAATCCCATGCATTACAAACGTGGAAATTATTACTGAAGACTGGCAGTCGTTTTACAGCCATGTCGGTAAGTTTTGGACTGATGTCTACGCCATGCGGTATTAGTATCGAGCCTTGTTCTGCCCCCCATTCGACCAGAGACTCAAGCAGATAACCGTTAGCGCAACCAACATCAAGTATGTCACCAGATTAATGAATGGCTTCCAAAATCGGGCTACGTTCATCCTTCCATCGAACAGCACCTCCACTAAATCCTGATTGAAGTATCGGGTCACTAGTGGCAATGTACGAAGTTTCAAGATCTCGCAATCTCGACAAAAAATCGTCCGGTAATGCTTCCATGAAATAGTTCCTGCAAAATTTAGCGAAACTGTAAACTCAAATCCCGCTGGTAGTCACAGCATTATCTGTTTCATTTGCTACGTTGGGTGTGCTTGATTCTTCTTCATACATCAACGTGCCCCAAATCCAGATTGCGCCACCATAAGCAATATTTAATATCAAATAGCCACTAAAAAGCTTGCTGCCCGTTTGACCCAACATCGGATATTCTTCACCGCCGGGGAAGCTGGGCAGTATAATTGCTGCAATCGGCGCTCGAAACCATATCATCGTCATCCATGTAGAAACTGTTAAATATTAGCTGCAGGCAAACATTCTAATTCTTCCCAGACGGCATAAATACTCTAATTAATGACTTCACAATCAGACAACATTGTTTTCTGATTCCACGGTGAAATAGGCTTATTGATGATTTACCGTTCCGAGGAAATATTCAAAAAATTGATTAAAATGCTATTTTTAAGATAATTTGCGAGAAAACAGCCTAATTTTAAGCAAATGTCACTGTTTTCAATAAAAGTTTTTTAAAGAAATAGTCTTATATTTAAGCTATGGGATGTTTTTTTTTGGTAATCCTATTACAATTAGTTACCGCGATTCAATCAGTTTGGACTTGTTGCGCCAGACTTTATCGCAAAAGATTTTTTCAGAAAACAGGATTTTTAAGATGGCAGAAGGTACTATTAAACGGATCACAGACAAAGGGTTTGGATTTATTGAAGACGGAAGTGGAAAAGACATGTTCTTTCATAGTTCTGCGTTGGAAGACGTAAGCTACGATGAACTTCAGGAAGGACAAAGAGTTTCTTTCAATGTTGGTCAGGGACCAAAAGGACCACGTGCTGAAAACGTACGCTTAGTCTGAGTAAGGTTTTCGAATCATATAAACGTCAGGAGTTTATTCTTCTGGCGTTTTTTTATGCACACATCTTATTTCACTATGTATATAAGTGCATAGCGCTCGGAAGGTGTCTCTGTGCAGGTACTGCTGAATCCATAAAAACACCTTGATAATAATTGGAATTAGCAGATAGATCACCATACTTGCTACTCATTCATCATTTCTGAGCTTGTTTCAAAATTGCGAACCTCGATTCTTTTCGACTGTCGAGATTAGAGGGGACAGAACCTGCATTGATCCTTCTCTGAAACTCAGGAATCCTGATCCATTCTAATCCTATGTATTGGAATGACCGGGCACATTAACTTTCTCACTTGAATAATGAGTAGTTTTCTGAAAGAAGTCACTCATTATCTGTCTGTCTATATTGCGTCATCTTGCGTTTTTTTCCATAATACTGCCAGCTCGTGATCGACACCGTTATTTGAGAATCTGAAATTGATTTCTTAAACTGTTTCTTGAGCACGAGCAATATTTTTCTCGAGGTAAACCTCACAAGCACCCCTAGCTCAATTGGCAAGGGGATTCGAGACCCTCTAACACTCATCTCCACAGGCACTTACGCTATTATAACAAATATTAGCCCCTTCTCTTTTTTGCCCTCTTTTCCCTATAAACCTGATCCGTTTCTACTGGTTTATTGCCATATTTATTGCCAGAGTATTTCAAACGCATTT
>JAJRVU010000030.1 GCA_024277145.1 Planctomycetota bacterium | reverse complement strand
GCTGCTTGGTGAAAGTTTTTCTTTCTCGTTTATAAATGACCAGTAAGCCATTTTGCGTTCTGCTGGTGTCATCTGCAGGAAGGTTAGATCCATTCATCAGCACCAATGCCAGCAGTTTTCCATCCGGGCTGAGTTCAATTGATTCAGGACCAGAACCAATGGTAATGTATTCGATGGTTTTAATGGGGTTTGATTTTAAATCAATCACGGTGATGGCATCTGCATCTGGTGCTTTGCCGAAGCCTCCTCCTGCGGTTAATACCAATTCTCCGTCAGGCGTGACGATCGTTCGGTATGGCTTGCCGAAGGCGGATATTTTCTGATCGGTCGCAGTAACATGATCTCCGTCTATTCTTAAACGAAGCAGGTGACCCGCTCCATTAATACTGACGAATGCCTGTTTTCCATCTGGCGTAATGGAAACGTCCGATGCTTGTTCATCTTCTTCACAAACAGTGAGGCTGTAAATGAGTTTAACCTGTTTCCCGTCAATTTTAAGGACACTCACCGTTCCATCTGCTCGGTTTGCTACCAATGCCAATTTTCCATTCGGTGTGACTGACATTCCTGAAGGTTGCGATCCTGCTGTGACTTCTCCGATGATTCGATACGGTTTATTTGATAAATCCAGAATATGAATTCGATTTGCAGGAATCGTTTCTTCAGGATTGTCCGGGTTGATTTGTAATGAATCTGCAATGAGAGCCAGTTTGCCATCAGGAGTGACTGCAATATTCGAAGGGGGGCCAATAACCGTGTTCCTGATGTTTGCTATTGTGGTTCGCCCTGGTGGGAATGTGGAAAAATCAAAAATGGTGATTGTATCAGATCCTGCATGCGGACGAACTTCCTGTGATCCACTCGATAAATCAATTTTGTTTTCATTCCCTGAAATGACCAACTGGGCATTGGCAGAATTACTGCTGAAAATTGATAAACAGATAATCATTAATATTTTTGTGCTTTTCATCAGGAGTCCTTTTTGTCTTCAACTTGGAGGATGCAAATGATTTAGGTGAATGAACTGTTGATAAAACGTACCAGATATTAATGGATCAACAGAACAGTTTCGCCCCATTTATTTCTGTTTTTATAAAGGATAAATTTCGGGATCAAAAAGAAATAAAGAGAGCTGGTCATGAATTTCAGGTAATACAGGGCAGTTGAATTGTTGGCTTATTCGAGATGATTTCGAAAATTTTGGTCTATTCATTGGTCTATTCAAGTGAATGGGATGATAACGCAGTCGGACTCGCTTGACGTACTAGAAACGAAGCGTCTAATATGGTTGTAAGTAGTGAAATGATAAACTGTTCGATCACTTTCTTTAGTCGATAATTAATTTGAAGGCCTTTCTATCAATGCATAAGTTTAAATATCCAGTTCTCTTGATGACCATCTGTTTGATTATTCTTGTTCAGTCAATAAAGGCTGCAGAGCCCCAGAAGGATGTCCCTTTTGTTCAGGAATATCGAGGAAGTTTCATCCAGAAAAAAGTGAAAGATAAAAAAAATAAAGAAGATAAAAAACATGTTGATGGAGTTAACGATATACGCGACGTAGTCGCAGGTAAAGATGGTCGGGTTTGGACGACATCTGTTGAAGGTGTTTTTCGGGTTGAGTCTGGAGAATTCAAAGCCTTTGGAAAAGAGATTAATGGGCCGACTTATGAAATAGGAATCAATGCTGCTGGCGAAGTCTGGATTGGAGCATGGGATGGCTTGTACAAAGTGGAAGGCGACAGTGTTAAAAAAGAAGAAGGTCTTGCTGGCCCCGTTGTGAACGTCGATTTTTTAAATAATCGTTTTTTTGTTTCCACGCCCAAAGGGGTCTTTGAAAAATTCAACGGGCAGTGGGTGCTAATCAAAGGGCCTTGGGGAACAACAATTCGTGATCTGAAAATGGTGGATGGGAATATTTATATCGCTTCCTGGTCCGGGTTATATAGTCTTCATGGATCCTATAATACGACAGGGGCTACCATTAATGATATGAATTCATATGACCAGTTGTTAAGTCGAAACATGCAGGACATGGCTGTTGATCAAAAAGGAAGATTATGGGTTGGGTCTCGTGCGGGTGTTGATGTTTTCAAAAATGGGAAAAGGGTCAAAAGCCTGACTCCAGGAAATGGTCTTCCTTCGACCGATGTTCGTTCAATTTCTGTTGATGCAAATGGAAAAATCTGGATTGGAACCGGAATAGGTCTTGCCCGATATGATGAAGGGAAATGGTCGTTCCTGCATAGTCTTCGTTGGCTACCTGTTGATGAAGTTCATGATGTTTCTTTTGATAAAAATGGGAATGCCTGGGTTGCAACCAAAAATGGTCTTTCTGTGATTAAGAAAAGAACAATGACATTGGAAGAAAAAGCTGCCTATTTCCAGAAAATGGTTCGAGATCGACATGTTCGACCACCGGGATTAGTGGAACGATGTGCTCTTCCTGAACCGGGGAACCTTAAATCTTACAAGCCAATGGACACAGATAATGACGGCTTATTTACAGGGCTTTATCTCGCTTCGGAATCTTATCGTTATGCAGCTACCGGGGCACCCGATGCTAAAGCGAATGCAATCGAAGCATACCGGGCAATGGAATATCTGCAAACTGTAACGGGTTCAGCCGGTTTTGTTGCTCGGACAGTCATTCCATCCGATTGGACGACTATGGCTGATAAAAATCGTAAATACACTCCACAGGAACAAGCGGACAGGCTTGCAAGAGAATCAAGATGGAAGTTACTGACGAGTCACTGGCGAAAAAGTGCTGATGGAAAATGGTTGTGGAAAGGGGACACCAGTTCTGATGAAATGACGGGGCACTTCTTTGCTTATCCCATTTATTATGATTTGGTTGCTGATGAAAAAGAAAAGAAGAGGGTCGCCAAACATGTCGGCAAAATTATGGATTATATCATCGATGGTGGTTATGTCTTTAAAGATCTTGATGGAAAATCAACCCGTTGGAGTGTCTGGTCACCAGAACAACTTAATGGGAATCCCGATTGGTGGTTGGAAAAAGGGGGGAACTCGGTCGAAATTCTGGCTTACCTGACAACTGCCTGGCATTGCACAAAAAATGAAAAGTACCAGAAAGAAATTGAAAAACTGTTAACGAAACATAATTACGCGAAAAATATTTTAACTCCTATGCATCCGGGAAATGACTATTTCACTTACATCGGATATCAGCTGCTTTCGCTTTCTTATCCTGCTTTATTGAAATATGAGACAGATCCGAAAAGACTTGCACTCTATAAGAAAAGTATGGAAGCTTGGTTTTCCGTGATAAGAAAAGATGGAAGTCCGTTGTATGCTTTTGTCTATGCAAAGAACTCTGACGGTGACGCTCGCATAGATGATTGCATGGAAATGTTTCGGAATGTTTCTCTTGATATGATCCAATGGACTTTTGATAACAGTAAGCGTGAAGATATAAAGGTTGTTCATCGGCCTGCTGAAAACCGTGTTCAGACCGAACGACTATTACCAGCTAATGAGCGTTCTGTCTTCCGGTGGGATCGGAATGTTTATGAACTTGTCAGAGGGAATGCGGGCAGGGATGAAGGAAGCAGTGTTTATTGGCTGCTTCCTTACTGGATGGGACGCTACGAAGGAATGATTTCTGCACCTAAGTGATCTTTTTTGCATTTTAACTGAACTGGAATTTTCAAAAAACAAAGCCGATAATTTTTGAATTAGAGGAGCCCGTAATCATAATATGGATACTCCTTATTATTTTTATCTTTTGAAATGTTCGGATGATTCGATCTATGCAGGGATTTGTATAGATCTGGAAAAAAGGCTCAATTCTCATAACAGCGGGAAAGGGGCGAAATACACTCGTTCCCGCCTTCCGGTTGAGATTGTCTATTCCGAGCAGCTTAAAAATAAATCAATTGCGCTCAAAAGAGAGATCGAAGTCAAAAAATGGTCCCGGGTTAAAAAACTTGGTTTGATAGAAGAAGCAAATTACTGAACTTATAAATTTCTGAAGACAAGGTTAAAAGTAATCATATTTACACGGGAATCCCTGTTGTTCAGGATCCTTAAGTAACAATTATCAAAGGAATTAGAATTCCATTGGATCAATTACTTGAAGCTTGATTCAGGATTGCTATACTGATTCAATCAAAATCTGAGAACTTAATATGACATTGAGTGTCATGTATTAAGTCTTAGTTCGCGCAAGTGGCGGAATTGGCAGACGCGCTAGCTTGAGGGGCTAGTGGGAGTAATCCCGTGGAGGTTCAAGTCCTCTCTCGCGCATTTTATTTTAAGGGTTCGTGGTTAATCACCGTGAACCCTTTTTTTGTTGGTATGACAGAGTGATTTTGTTACTAAGAATTATCAACTTTG
>JAJRVU010000553.1 GCA_024277145.1 Planctomycetota bacterium | reverse complement strand
TAGCGTAGGAGTTGATGAAGAAACCATCAAACACTACGTATCCCATCAAGGTGATCAGGATTCAGGTCAACTGCGACTGCAGTTGTAATGGCAAAAGGACCACGGGTTTACCCGTGGGTATCTATCGGAACTGATTATATCTGCTGTATTCCCAGTGGCGATAGACGGGAGAGGTTTTCACTAATTTATCGTAAGGTTCACACGCTTCCAGTGTTCCGTTCCGGATAAAAATAATCTGGTCAGCACGTCGTAATGTGGATAGGCGAGTTGGAAAGAAAATAATTGTTCGGTTAGGTGATATCCTGTTATAAGCATCATCGATAAGCGACTTGGCATCATGGTCCAGTTTGGTTCTTGGTTCTTCAATAAGAAGGATTGCCGGGTTTCGAAGGATCGCTCTTGCCAGACCAAGCCGGAATGACTGGCTTTCGTCTAATAGTTCTCCATGTTCCCCAAGAACGGTTTCGTATCCCTGTGGCAGTTTTAGAATAAAACTATGAGCATGTGTTCTTTTTGCAGCCTCCGTAATTTCAGGCAAAGCAAACTTATTGTTTCCACAAGCAATATTTTCAGTCACGGTTCCGGTGAAATAAGGAGATTTACCACCGACAAAAATCGTTTCTGCACGAATGGATTCCAATGTTCCGGTCAGGGTATCTTCTCCGTCGAAAAGTATTTTTCCATTTTGTGGTTCGATAAAACGAGGAAGCATATATGCAAACGCGCGGGACTCCAGCGGATTCATCGAGATCACGGATGTCACTTTCCCTGCTTCAATTTTGACATCAAATTTATTCAGGAGAATATTTCCTGTGATCGGATCCTTGTAGTCAACAGAGTGGAATCGAACTGATTTTGAAACCGGCTGCATAAACTTTGCATTGAGTGCCTGTGTGACTTCCGGCATCCTGTCGATATATCGATATATACGATCAGCAGCCATCGCGGCATCTTTCTGGTCTTCTTTCAATTTCCATAATGATTCCATCGGTAGATGAAGGCAGATTACCGATATCACAAACGTAATTCCCGAGGCTAGTGAAAGCTCGCTCGGGTTGGTCAAAATTTTACTTCCCAGAAGGTAAAGAACAATTGCAGAACAGACTGTGATTAGTGCACGGTTAATCCAACGCGATATCCGTTCTGTACTACTCACAGCCATAATATTATTACGGTACCGTTGCAGGTGTGATCGGAAATTCTGATGTTCAATGCTTTCCATATTGAATCCTCGAACAATTCGAGTTTTCAGGAAACTTTCAGATAGGAATTTCAATTCCAGTCGGGAATGATCCAGTTCCAGGTTTCTTGCTCGGCGATAGCGAACCAGTTCTTTCTGGACCAGGTACCAGCACGCACCAATTGGTATCATGCATTGAAATGCAGTCCTTGGATTAATACTGAAGATAAATGTGACCAAAAAGAAAATCCTGATCGGATCTCTCGCCATTCTTTCAATCCACGAATACAACCCAATCCGGACTTGTTCAATATCTTTCAAAAAGAGATTTAATATGTTGATATCTTCACTGTCTGTCAAGTTGCCCGGACGAAGCTTCAGGGCCTGATAGTGGAGTGATTGCCTTAACCTTGCAGTGATATTTAATGTCGTTGAGGTCGTAAGCCTTCTTGCCTGGGAATAACAGAGGCTTTGGATAAATCCAATAAACACAGCCAATATTATCAGGTAGAAAATGGCTTGATTGCTTTGAAGGACTGGGAAATGAACATAAAGATAACTGATGAGTCCATTCCAGAAATGATCTCGTGACCACCAGACCGTATGAATAATACCTGCTTCTTCAAATATTGCGGTTGCAAAATCTTCATCTGCTGTCATACCCTGGATTCGAACAACTTCCTCCATCGTTGTGAGAGTGAGGTTTCCGCCACTATATAACAGGTCAATAACCATGAACAGGATGAATAGCTGAACCGTCAGAAGCAGGGATGTCAGGGCGTATAGAATGACCGTGACCAGAGACTGGCCTCTGTATAAATCTCGAAGTGGAAATGCTCTGTTGAAAGCTTTCATGTTGCAAATTCTACTGACGGATGCTTCCAAGATTATTTATGAGATTCCGGAAATTCGAAAAATCAAATTGAAAACGATATCAGATTTTAAATGCCTGTAAATGAAATGACAGGTGCATCTTTTGTTTTCCTGCTGTCGATAAATTTTAAACTGTCAAGCCAGATCACGATCCTCAAATAATACAAACGCGAATAAAATTGCAATTATACAATAGGTGAGCGAATATAATGCAGATAATCCCAGATATTCCGGGGGAATTGCTGCGTCCGTCGAAACAGCAGTACTCATATTGTAAGTCTCAAGTGACGGAAGAAGAGCTGCAATCAATTGAGCCATAAAACTCACAAATTCCATTTTCAGTTTTCCAGACTGAACAACTACGGGTGTTAAATGGGCAATAACAAAAATTGTAAATATGGTAACGATATTCACAATCATCGGAACCTGTGTTGATATCGCTACGCTGATTGCTGTTAAAACAAAAATTTCCATAGATATTAAAGCAAGGGATGGAAGCATTTGATAAACCGAAGCCATCCGACTGATATACTCTGGAAGATCCTTGGCAGATTCCCTGGCGTCATAACCAACCTTGTAAAAAACAAGAAGGCATAACGCGATTGACATTGGAATAATCAAGGCAAGAACCGTATTCATGATTCCAATATATTTTCCGACGATAAACTGCCTTCGATTGATCGGCTTGGAAAGAAGGGTCATTGTTGTCTTCCCTTCAATTTCCGATGCAATTCCCGTACTTGCTGTCCAAACTGCCAATAGCAACCCAGAAATCAGGATTGTGGAAAGCCCACACTCTTTAAGCATCTTGACATCATCACCCATCGTAAAGAACGGGACAAACGTGTTGATAACAAGTAACACTGTTCCAATACCCAGAAGCAAAATGAAAATCGGTTGACGAATCGATTCTTTTGTTGTTGCACGGGCAATAATTCCAGCGCGTGTCGTGTAGCAGAAAATTATCAGGCCGAGGAAAAAAAGAACAGTGACTGCGATACTTGTGTACCACTCATTCCCGGATTCCTTACCTGTGGTGACTGCTTTTTCTGCGAATGCCAATAAATTGAGAGTTGTATTAAACATAGTCTTTGTTCGTTCTGAATAATGTCAATATGAAAGAAATTAACCGAATTAATGATTTAAGGAACTGAATAATTCCTCCATCTCAAGAGATCCCGAAATTTGTCTGACTAAATTACAGGCTACCCCGTATTCAGCCCTACGAAAATTCTTGACCAGACGTTGGTTAAGAAATGATAAAACAGCCAATTCTGACTCTCTTGAACTGCCTGCAGGGACTTACTTGAATCATGAAAACCCTCTTACTCTAATTTAATCAGTTTTATGACTAATGAAAAGGATTGATTCAAAAAACTCCCATCCAAATAGAGACTGGCACAAACCCCTCCTTATAAGGCAATCTATGGGGACTTTAGTGGTTTGGTGTTCGAAAACTAATGTGGAAATGTACAGGGTGAGCAAAATTTTGATTTTTTTGCAGTCTGGAATGGGTTCTACGGTCAAATGGTGCAAGGTTCTAGTAGTCCAGCTACTGGTAAATGTCACTTCGCTCAGATTAAGTTGCACGCCAACGAGCGTGCCAATTGATAATTGACGCCGGACATTTAAAGCTCGCAAGGTTCTAGTAGTCCAACTACCGGTAAATGTCACTTCGCTCAGATTAAGTTGCACGCCAACGAGCGTGCCATTTGAAAATTGGCACCGGACATTTAAAGCTCGCAAGAGCACTAGTGTTTCGTCAAATTTAAAGATTGGGGTTGGTGAAGTGCATAAAGCACGACAACGGAGTGCGTTAGAGTTCTTACGCACCCACCCCCTTATTCACAACAGGGCTCAGCCTTGACAAGGCACTAGTGTTGAATTTGAAATAATTTCAGGCTGGGTTGGAAGGGGATTGAAGATGCTGTGCTTGACGCAATATTTTTATTCAAAGTCTGATTTACAGATTTGATGAACGACTCAACCGTTTTCTTTTCACCTTGAGAAATCAATTCCACAGACCCGTCCGAGAGATTTTTGACGCTGCCTGAAATGTTAAAACGGTCCGCTACTCTACATGTTTGGTATCGGAATCCTACACCTTGAACCCTGCCGTGGTAAATGACTTTGATCGAGATAATTTTCTGGTCTTCGGAGTCAGTGGGTTGGGCATCCATAAGATGATCATTTGAAATGATTGTGTTAGGCAATTAAGAAACATTCACTTGGAAAGCTCTGCAAAACTGGAAAGCTCTACAAAACAAGTGGGCGGATTACTTATCTGTCCCTATTTAAGGGTCGTTTGGAAATGCTCAGGAACTTGCTGTCGTTTTAGAACAACTCTTTTTTTTCTGCTTGGATTTTGGGTCATCCAGATCGATATCAAAACAAAGTTCTTCACGGACGATGTTTTTATCTTTAGGGGCATCAATTCCCAGTCGAACAGTATTCGGCCCAATGCGAACAACTGTTATTGAAATATCTTCTCCAATTAAGATTCGCTCACCTGGTTTTCGTGATAAGACCAGCATGATTTACACTCCTGTTGTTTTAGTTGGCTGCTTCCATGTTATTACTCAGGACTAAAATTTTACCGCTTCACCTGCAAGCCAACCAACAAAACAGCTATTCTGTATCTTCAGAAAAACTATGTTGATTCGATTTGCTTTCACTCGGTCCTGAATAAACGCTGTGATCAAATTGACAATGTGATCAGTTTGATATCAATATGAATAGAATACCAGTAAAAAACCAAATATGTCCAGTCTCTAACCCCCCCGAAAATAGAAAATATTGGAATCATCACCATAAGGATTAGTTGACTGCCTGCTTGCTGAGCACTCCCTTATGTTCACATTTTTATCGAATGCACGGTTTTCAGGCACGCTGCCCATGCTTAATAATCAGGCAGTCTTTGTCGAATGTTTTAGTTTCTTGTCTAATTGTTCCCCTAATTCATATCCGACCAACTTGTAAAACAATTTCACCTACACAAGAATGCATGTTTCTGGTTGCAAAATATTGATCATCTACACGTTATATTTATCGGGGAGAAGCTGAAATCATGGTGAAAATTGGATTAATCGGTTTGGGGTTCATGGGGTTTACTCATTATGAAGGCTCCCAAAAACTCAAAGGGGCAAAAATCGTTGCGATTGCTGAAAGCAATAAAAAAAGACTCGGCGGAGATTGGACTGACATTCAGGGAAATTTTGGTCCCCGAGGCGGAAAAGTTGATTTGTCAAAATACAAAACTTATGAAGATTACCATGACCTGCTGAATGACCCCGATATTGATCTGGTCGATATTTGTGTTCCTACCGGATTTCATGAGCAAGTTGTTCTCGACGCAATCAAAGCGGGTAAAGATGTTTTATGCGAAAAGCCAATTTCTCTGGAACTTAAATCTGCAAAAAAAATGGTGAGCGCTGCAAAGAAAGCAAAAACGCGATTTATGGTCGCACATGTTCTCCCGTTTTTCCCGGAGTTCAGGTTTGCTACTGAAGCAATTCAATCTGGAAAATATGGAAAACTTCTCGGCGCGCATTTCAAGCGAGTCATCACCCCGCCAACATGGTCTCCTGGAATGTCCGATTTCAGAAAACTGGGAGGTTGGGGAATTGATTTGCATGTACATGACAATCATTTTATCAGTCATGCTTGTGGAGTTCCCAAAAAAGTCTTTTCACGTGGACTGGTACAGGATGGCTTTGTTAATCATGTTCATACCGAATACATTTATGATGATCCCGATTTGGCAATCAGTTGCGTCAGTGGTGGAATTGCAACAAAAGGGCTTGAGTTTGCGCACGGATTTGAACTCTATCTGGAAAAAGCAACCATCATTTATAGTGCAGGAACCAT
The DNA here is from genome assembly GCA_024277145.1 of Planctomycetota bacterium. Lineage (GTDB taxonomy): Bacteria > Planctomycetota > Planctomycetia > Planctomycetales > Planctomycetaceae > JAJRVU01. Next base: position 5,418 of record JAJRVU010000553.1, on the reverse strand, counting down.
CGGCGGAGAATTTGTAGTCGATCGTCCTTTAACATTGATGACCAAAACAGGCAGAACAACTCAACCCAAATTAAAAGGGGGATCAGAATGGTTTTCTGCCTATCAGGAGGAAATTCAGAAAGCTGTAGATGTCGTCAGGAAAGGGGCAGATCCCGGTCCTCTGGATGGCGAACTCGCTTTGGATGCCTTAAAACTTTGTTATGCAGAGAATAAAAGTATCACAACTGGTCGCCTTATTCCTGTAAAATAGAAATTTCACTGTGGAGCTTTTCACGGTAGAATATTTTTACCGTTGAATATTTTCACGGTAGAACTTTTCTCTGTTTGAGTTGTCTTCTATGGAAAGCAATTCATCAGGGTTTGATCTGAAGGTCTCCATGAGTTTTGCGCCAATTTTATTTTTTGTACCCGGCTGTGAGTTCCTGTTAAAATGACCATGATTGAAAATTTACCTCTGAAAACCATTACCTGGAAAGGTTTGACGATCGAAGGATATTCGCGCGCTGCGGTTCAATCATATTGGCGAATTCCTGAACTCAAAATCTGCTTTGATGTGGGGGGAAGCCCCTGGTCATTCATGGGAACAAAAACTCTTTGCATCACCCACGGGCATCTCGATCATATGGCTGCGTTGCCGGTATATGTCGCGCGACGAAGGATGATGAAGATGGAACCACCCACCATCTATCTTCCGGAAGAGATCGTCCAGCCAACAAGAAAACTTCTTGATCAATGGCAAAAACTGGACCGGGGAAGAATGGCGTGTGAACTTGTCGGGGTGAAGGAAGGGGATGAGATTCAGTTATCTCGCGAACATACCCTCACCGTTTTTAAAACAAAGCACACTGTTCCCTCTGTGGGATATGTGGTCTGGGATTGCAGGAGAAAACTGAAAACGGAATATCAGGGATTAAGTGGCGATGAAATCCGAAACCTGAAATTAAGTGGAACCGATGTCACACAGGAGAAACGGTTTCCTCTTGTCTGCTACTGTGGGGACACTGCACCTCTGGGACTTGATAAAGAGCCAGCAGTTTATAATGCCCGCGTTCTTATTACAGAACTCACTTTTTTTCGGCCGGAACACCGTAAAGAAAAAATTCACAAGTTCGGCCATACTCATTTGGATGATATTCTGGAACGGGCAGATAAATTCAAAAATGAATTAATCATCCTGGCCCATTTCAGTACACGCTATCATGAGAACCAGCTTGCAAGCGCCGCTAAGAGAAAACTTCCTGACTCGTTGAAAGATCGCTTGCATCTCTGGGTCATGGATCCAAAATAAATTCTTTCCAAGCAGAGTTAGCATCCGTAGGGTCTGCTGTGCAGACCATTGTTTGGTGTTAAAGTTCTCAAGGGTGAACCAGTTTTGTAGGTCAGTGCTGTGCCTGACAAAAAAGGGAACCACAGATTCACACAAATGGCCACAGATATTTTAATAAGCAATTGTCACTGTGATTAAAAATTGAAATAATATTATTAACACAAAGGCAGGAAGACACAAAGAAGGAATTAATTAAAAGAGGGATGGCCCGACCAACTTGTTTGGTTGGGTGCTGAAGGCACAAGAAGTCTTACCTTCATCGTTCGGATTTGACTGAGTGTTCCATTCACCATCGGCTTTTTTTGTGAAAGGCTATTTTTTTATTGGTATGCGAAAAATTAAAAGATTGCGTATGGAGAATCTTCTTGTCGCTATCGCGACCCAGCCAGATTAACTGGCTAGGCCACCCTCCGTTGTTGACATCGAACGGACGGTCTCTGCGAACTCTGCGTGAAACTCCTTTTATTTATTTGTTTTTACTTTGATTCACCATGTCCAGTTCTCCATAACAGTAGAAGGATCGACCTGCATCCATTCCTGGCCCGATGCTTTGGTTTCGAGATGAAGGGCTGCTGCTCCCAATGCAAAACATCGGTCATCATGATGGCGACCATCCTGCAAATGATCGATCCTGCATCTTCCATTAGGTTTTTGCTTAAGCAGAAGCGAGGAAAGTTCTGTTTCAAGATCATCACGTTCATCATTGTCAGGTAGCTGACCGCAACCGGGATACCAGGCGATTTCCTGATGAATAATCAGTTTTCGCAAACAAATCGCCAAAGAGTGGTTTCCTTTTCCTCCTCGAAATTCAAATCGTTCGATGGAATATTTTTTTTCCAGTTTTTGAATTGTGCTGAGTAGCTGATATTCATCAATAATAAAATGAACATGGTTAAATTGCTCTTTAATATTTTTGATCCAGTTTTCCACCCAGCTGACTTTCACCGGATGCCCTTCTGAAGGGACAACGACATCACAACGATCAACAACAATTTGCGATCCATCATGATGAAGAAGAACTCCCACGGTGTAATCTCGTTTTTCTGCATAGTCGATTGCTGCAATGTATTGTTGTCCGGGCTGGCCTGATTTCGCCTGCTTCAGAGATGTATCCCTGCAGGCTTCTGCTTCTTCAAGTGTGATAAAAGTTCCGTCAGAATGTTGCCAGCGGTTTAGCCAAAGTCGTTCATAAACCGGCGTGGGAAGAAGGTCTTTCTGTTCTTCCAACCAGACAGGATGAATCCAGGGTGCTTGTGATCCATCCAGGGAAGAAAAATACCATTGACTATTTTCGCGAGCAGCTTCCCGAACATCCCAGTGCCAACCTCTGCCGAACCCCGCGTTGGTTAAAACGACCAGAACAGAATTAGGGCGTTTGGCTGCAGAGGATAGAAGTGAATACCACATGTCCGGTTTTTCCCAATGGCACAATTCATCACAGACAACAAAATCAGGGAGTGCTCCCCATGAACTGGAGACATCGGAAGAAATGATATCAAGTTGAGTTCCGGTTTCGGTATTAATGACAAGATGTTTTCGAAAGCTGAGTTTGGAACAGAGTCGAGGATTAAGCGTGGCAATTTTTCGAATCGCTTCCCAAATCAGGGAAGCCTGCTCACGGTCAGCAGCAGCCACCAGCCCGGAAATCTGATCAGGCGCAAATTGAATAATCCAGGCAAGCTGAATTGCCATGTCTGAAGTTTTGGAATGCCCCCTCGGACGTTCAATATAAGCCCGCTGGCAATTCACTTTGACGGAATGCCCCGCCAGTTTTTTCCAGGCTGGATCAAGAGATTCAAAATCTTTTTTCTGCCAGGGCTGGCATTTATTTCGGAATTTGATGGTGTCGTCTGATGAAATCCTGAGAGCGTTCCTGAAATGTTTGGGTGATTTTGCAGCCTGCCTCATCACCAGTTTTTCAAGTATTCGATGATCCATCAATAAATTCTTCAGGGACATGGATATCCATTTCCTTTGCTAATTGAAAGAGTTCTTTGTCTGACATTTTGTCGATCCATTCATCACTCCCCGAAATACTTCCTCCTTTTTGGTTTCCGGGTGACCAACTCAACGGAGGAAAAAGTTTCAGGAAGTTGGTCTGGGCAGTCACATTTCCTTCCATCGCTGTTTTAAAAAGCTGGAATGCAATGTTTTCGCTCAAAGCTACTTTGGCATTTTCGATAGATTGGCAGAATATTTCATCTTCATCCAAAGATTTTAAATACCTGCTGAAGTCAACTCCCAAATCTTTGCAGACCCAGGCAGGGCTTCCTCCACGGTACATCGTTTCCAGAATGATTTTCTTTTCATTCCAGTTGAGTGGCTTGATTTCCTCTTCCTGATTCCCGACTTCGATTGTCAAAGATGAAGTAGACTGGTCGGGCGTACTCACTTTTTTTCCAGGTTTCTTCCGTGAGGAAACGTTTTTTTTCATGTCGCTTCTTTCCACCATAAATTGCAGAATGTTGTTTACGTGATTTTGTTATCGCAGAGCATTTTCCCACGCGAATAAATCCTGCCTTTTCAAAAAATGGATTGATATTTCCCATTTCGCTCAAGGTTTCTATCCAAGGGGACCCCGACAATTCGCAACATCTCCTTATGAAGGCAGAAGCGATTCCTGCTCCGCGATATTTGGGGTGAAGAACAATCCGGGAAAGGATTACGATTTGTTGATTAAGGGATTTCAAATTAAGGCGGGTCCATTTTCCTGAAATCTGAAAAAAACGGTTTCTCTGCCTGAGTGACATGGGAGGTGACGAGAAAATGCAAATTCCAACCGGTTCTTTTTCATCCCATAAAAGCATTACCTGTTTGACAAATCCAAGATTGTGTCCTCGGTAATGCCACCGAGCGAAGTAAGGCCAGTCGGATTTGGAACCCTGGCTGATCCAGAGTTGATCACTGAAGCTGATTCTTTTTTTTTACCTTCCGTTCGGCACCAGTTAATCTCACCATCCAATTCACATTTCACATGTAAGGTCGGTTGTAAATCATCCAGGATATCTTCGTGAGTTGTTGCAAGGAGAAAGCCGATTCCGGTTCGCCGGGCGATTCGCGAAATGTTAAATGCGATAATTTTGGCCAGTTTGCGATCAAGCGTTGCAGAAAATTAATCAGCGACGATCCAATCCGTTTTATTCGATAATCCTAACGCAAGACGGTATCGATACCGTTGCCCATCACTCAATTCAGAAGGTCGCCTGAGCATTAGCCGGGCTTCACCCAATCCGCAAACGGTGAGAAAATTCATCGCTTCTTCAACCGAGCAGTTAAAACCATCAACAAGAATTTCATTTTCAGGTAAATCTATTTCTTCAATCCGAACTGTTGAAGTCAGTTGTTTTTCAACCGCTTTCATCAAGCTCGATTTTCCCGATCCGGAAGACCCGGTGAAACAGACGACATCTCCATCTTCAACAGGCAAATCCAGATTTTCTGCAATCACATGCTGACCGGTTTCAAAACCGACTCCAAAATGATCTTTGATAACAGAGGAATTCACGGTTTTCTGTTTGGGTAAAAAATCATAAGCCACAGAGATTTTCATAAGATATGCAATTCGATTTCGGTCTGTTTTTGTAGTAATTGATCCAGTTCCACTTTCACAGATTTCCATACCGTATGAGGGATTTTCATGAGGACTTTAATCTCATTTTTTGATGTACCCTCATCATCTTGAAGATCCGATTCCGGGATTTCATATTCAGGATTAAATAGAAAACTTTTGATTTCTTTCTGGCTGAATCCAGTCAGGGTTTCATCAAAATCAGGAAGCTCGGCCAGATCAGAGACAAGATCAACCAGTTTTTCCGTATCCCAGTCACCCGATACATGCGAATTGTTCAACGTGATATTTAAGGCTTTTTCCTTTTCAGAATTCATTGACACAACAATCACGTCAAATTCTGTTTCACCCTGATCAGAAAGAATGTTGAATCTTTGATGTCCCGAAACAATATTTCCGGTTTCCTGATTCCAGACGATTGGCTGAACCAAGCCAAATTCATCGAGAGACCGTTTTAATCTCTGGTACTGATCCATTTCAGGCGTGAGATGAATTCGCGGATTGTAAGCTGCAGGTTTAAGCT
>JAJRVU010000552.1 GCA_024277145.1 Planctomycetota bacterium | reverse complement strand
GCGATTGGACGGAAGAAAGTATTATGAGTCAGGCCATTTCTGGTGAAATTGAATGAGTAAAAAACAAGACAATTCAATACAAGATTCCCCCGTTTCCAATTCTCGAATGAAATGGGTTTCTTCAATGCTTGGGCCATTTCTTGCGTTGGCTGTTGTCATCACGATATTTGGAATTGCTGACAAATATTATGGCAGCAATAAATTCATGACGCGGGAAAATGCACAGGCAATCTCGGTTCAAACAGCCGTCGTGGCAGTTGCTGCTTTAGGTATGACGGTCATCATTATTTCAGGAGGAATTGACCTCTCTGCAGGAACTGCGGTTGCGCTCGCTGCAACAGTTCTGGCGTGGGGATTGAGATCTGACTTGGCCATGATTTGTGTGCATGGCGATTCGGTAAGCAGTGCACAAAGAAAAGTGGATGACAATTCCAAACAGATTCGGAACCTGGATCGAAGGCTCGAATCCCTCAATAAAAACCGTGAGAAACATCAGAAAAAAATAACCTCTTTTGAAAATGAACTCTCGCAGTTAAAAAAACGATCGCCCGAACTGGAAGATTATTTGAAAATAATCCAGGAAGCTTCTCCTGGAATTACTCCTTACACTCCCTGGCTGGCGATTCCTCTTTCCATTATTACGGGGTGTCTTTGCGGTTTGCTAAACGGAGCTGTGATTAGCTATATCAAGGTTGTCCCCTTTATTGTCACGCTTGGAACGATGAAAATATTTCTCGGGGTTTCCAAAATTATTGCGGATGAAACCACCGTTCGCCCCAGCCGGGAAACTCAAATTCCTGCCTGGCTGGACACTTTTTTAAGCACAAAAAAAGAAGCACTCTATTTTCATTTCCCGCTTGGTATCTGGGTGGCAATTGCGTTGGCAATCCTGCTGGCGATTGTTCTTCGTTACACGGTTTTCAGTCGATCCGTTTTTGCTTTGGGTTCCAATGAGGCGACTGCAAGGTTGTGTGGAATCAATGTAGAACGAAACAAAATATTAGTTTATGTCATAGGCGGATTGTTCGTCGGCATCGCGGGCATTTACCAGTTTTCACGATTGAGTGTTGGCAATCCGACATCGGGTGTCGGGCTGGAATTGAGTGTCATTGCAGCTGTCGTCATAGGGGGTGGTAGTTTGAGCGGAGGACGGGGAACTGTCATTGGAACTTTCACCGGAGCCATCATTATGGCTGTTATTTTAAGTGGCTGCACGCAGTTGGGAATCAGCAACCCGGTTCAAGATATCCTGTTAGGGGCAATCATTGTTGTCTCAGTGGTGGTTGATCAACTCAGATCACGTCAAGCTGTTTAGGGATTATCTGACATGAAGTATATTTTTGAATTCAAAAAATTAATGATACTGATTGCGTTCATTATGATTGCTTTTTATGAAATGCAATTTTTTAAGAATGATACGACCTCTCAAGAGAAAACAGTACGTCAAAACAAAGCCGATTCTCAAAATAACATTGCAAAAACAATACCTGATTACCATGAACATCAGGATCTCAATTACTACCTCGATCAAAACAATCAATCTCATCCCGTTAAAACAATCAAAGATTGGGGGATCCGAAAGAAGCATATTTTTGCCCACATGCAAAAGGTGATGGGACCAATTCCGCAACCGGAAAATAAAATCCCACTGGATGTGAAAATTCTGGAAGAAGTCAAACAGGGAAACTTCATTCGCAATAAAATCAGTTATCATACGGACTCAAAAAAACAGCGTGTGAATGCTTACCTGTTTCTGCCTGTCAAATCGGAAGAGAATAAGAACGAAAAAGTTCCGGGAATTCTCTGCCTGCATCAGACAACAAAGCCCGGAAAAATGGAGCCCGCTGGCTTGACTGGAAACCCGCATCTTCATTATGCACTGGAACTGGCGAAAAGAGGCTATGTTACCCTCGCGCCGGATTACCCATCCTTCGGCGAATACAATTACGATTTCAAACCGGATAAAGGCTACATCAGTGGAACGATGAAAGCAATTTACGATAATATCCGGGCTGTTGATTTGCTGACATCTTTAGAGGAAGTGGATGCAGAAAAAATCGGTTGCATCGGTCATTCTCTCGGCGGACATAATACCATGTTCACCGCCAGTTTTGAAAAACGGATCAAGGTGATGGTCTCCTGCTGCGGGTTCACACGGTTCCATAAATATTATTCAGGAAAACTGACAGGTTGGACCAGCACTCGGTATATGCCTTTGATTCGGACGCGATACCACAACAATGCGGATGAAGTTCCTTTTGACTTCCCGGAAATTGTAGCCAGCTTTGCTCCCCGCCCTTTCTTTACCTGCTCACCAACTCGGGACAGTAATTTTGAAGTCACCGGCGTGAAGGATGTGATGAATTCCGCGCAACCTATTTATAATTTGTATCAATGTTCTGAAAACCTGAAAGCCGTTTATCCCGATAGTACGCACGATTTCCCGGACGAATCCCGTGAAGCAGCTTATCAGTTTTTTGATTTGCACCTTCTAAGCAAAAATAAATAGTAGTGCTTTTTTATGTAGTATAACGCAGAGATTGCAGAAACGCAGAGAAGAGAAAATAGTTAATCGTTATGGGGAAGAAAAAAAGCCTTCCGAATTTGATCCGGAAGGCTCTGTTGATTTTAGTGTCCCTTGCGGGGCATCCTTATTATCACCCTGTTTTTATCTTATGGGAAGAGAACAGGGAAGGCACCTGTTGTATCCCATCCAAAGCTGACAAAGTCAGGAATAGTAGGATTTGAAGTATTCAGGATGGTAATGATCGAGTCAAAGTCAGAGATAATACCACCTGGATCAATAATGTTTCCACCTGCTGCCAAGTTTGCATCTTCCGTAATGAACGATGACTGATTCTGGGCATCAAGGAAGAATATATCAGTAACTTGAAGGGCTTCAATCACGAATGGATCACCCCCTGCTGGTGGAACTGGATAGGCCTCGTTAATTGCAATGGTTCCGTCATCTGAAGTGTATGAGGTGATTTGTCGGGAGGTTCCTGCAAATCCACCACCTGTAAACCTCACGACAGAATTAACAAAGAATCCATCACCAGATCCAACTACTGTTGAATCCCATGAACCTTCACTTGGTGCAGGTGGATCAACAACAGTGGCTGCTCCTACAAGAATGAAAGAAGCCCGTGGGAATTGTTGAGCAGATCGTGTTCGGTCTGAATCATCACCAAACAATGCGGGGATAGACTTGAATGGATCTGCATTATCGAAGAATGCACCTGGACGAGTCATGTCCACATCTTGAGCCACGTTGTCACGGTATCTCAGGTTCAATCGTGCAATCGGATCAGGCTCATACAACGTATTTGCAGGAGTACCTGACAGGTCACCGTCAACCCAGTTTGGACTTATAACATTAGGATCGCGATTCGCAACGAATGATTCGACTGCAAAGTCCATATTCACGTTACCCGTAGAATAAGTTTCCCGGATAGATGCGTTTGTCTGACCAACAATCCCAGAGAATAAAGATGAAGATGATGTACCAACCCTCAGGAAGATACCGTTGTTATCATCCGCGTTTGTACTGCCACCAATACCATTACCCCGAATCATGGTTCTGAAGATATCAATATTCAGATCGTTATTTGTAAAGTATTCAGGATTAATTCCAGTCAATGCATTCACGCGGTTTGCATTGTTTTCAAGATAAATCCCCTGCAAGCCGTTGGAATCAATAATACTTGTTGCCAATGCACCCACAGAAGCACGTGGATCAACTGTTCCTAGAACCCGGATCGTCATCAAGGAATCATCCATGTTCACGACATCAATACCACGAAGTGTATTGAATCGAATAGTTGCATCAGTAAAGATGGCAGTTCCTGTCGTGAATTCTGTTGTAAGTGAACTGAATCCATCATCACCATTTCTCTGGATAATATCTCTTGTCGAGTTGAGCACATAAGAGCTGGTTTCAAAGAAGTTGGTATCTGCATCAATTGAATTAGCTGCAGTTGTAAATCCTGCGGTTACTTCAATACCAGCTTGTCCGTTGTCTTCAATAAGGTTATCATTTGTATTGAATGTCACTGTTGCAGCATCATTCATCTTAATTTCGATACCATCTCCAACGTTATTTCTGATCACGTTACGACTAAGGCCGATCACAGAAGCACCACCAAAGGTTCCATCGTAACGGAAACCGTCTCGGCCACTGCCTTCAATAAGTGAATCGACAAGTGAGACCATTCCACCAATACCACCCTGATTCAACCCTACGTCAAACAGGACACCATCACCAACGGAATTCGTAATTGTTGTATTTGACCAAACCCCGGAAAGTGAAGATTGGTAGGAAATTTCAGCGAAGATGCCAGCCTGTCCATGAAGACCCGCTGCTAATACCACAGGATCTGTATTGGTTCCGTTACCATCCAGAATATTTGTATCCAGGGTTGTAACCAGATCTACATTAGCCACAGTCTGGAAATGGATACCATCAGACCCATTGGAAGAAGCGGTGTTATTTGTGATAAGAAAATCAACGGTGAACGGTAGTAATGTCGCTGGATCAACGTTTCCACCATTCATGACAAGCCACATACCGTCAACGCCGTTATTATTGAACGTGTTTCTGTCTACAACAACATCATCCAGGAAGGCATCTGCAAACCTGTCAAACTTGAAACCGCTGCCTGTATTAAACGACATCACATTGGAAAGGACATCAATATCAGGTGCACGAGAACTCTGGAATAGTTCGATGAACAGACCATTGGCCACATTTGGATTTCCACTGGCACCAAGCGTGTTGAATGTAAACTGGCCTGTTTCCAGAATGGAATTTTCTTCCGTTCGAATATGGACACCACTTCCATCCAGCAGAGCGTTTGTACCATCTCTGGTTCCTGTTACGGTGTTGGTTGTAAAGTTAATGAATCCACGAGAAGTGTCATTCAGGAACATGGCGAACCCTGCATCTGCGTTTCCATCGAAAGTATTACCAGCAACGAGTCGTGTTGGAGTAGATCCGAAGTCGAGCACTGATGCACCATTTGATGTCAAGAAGACTCCCGGTCCATCAACCTGATCACTGATCACATTATTTGTGATGGAACCGCGAATAGTTGAAGTTGCATTCGATGTCAGCATGATTCCAGCAGCACCTGCAGTCGAAGCGTTTTCTGTAATGGTGTTGGAATCAATAGCGAGATCAAGAAGCCCTGATCCTGAAGTTGTTCCTTTAATACCATTTTCTGAATTATCTAAAATCGTATTTCCAGTGATTGTTGCAACACTGGTGGATGAACCGGATGTATCAAACACAATTGCATCTGTATTATCTGTAAAGGTGTTTCCTGTGATAGAAGTTGTTGCAGCAGAGGCACCTGCTGTCACGATACTTGCTCCTGGTGATCGAGCACCCGCTGCACCTGAATCAAAGGTGTTACCAGAAATTACTGTTGTAGCGATTGCAGTACCACTCAGGTCAATCAGTAGGTCTCCCGCAACGTTGGAAACAAATGTGTTCCCTGTAAATGTCAAGCTGTCTGTTCCAACACTGGAACCGTAATGGAATCCATGTTCTGCAGCAGTTGCGAATGTATTGTCTGAAACGGTCAAGACCAACGGTGCACCCGGTGCATCATTAATTAATCGAACACCATCCACTGTCGAATCAGCAAATGTACTTGTAGCAATCACTCCGGTTCCTTCTGCATTCGTCAGGTTAATACCGTTGATGACATCCTGAAAAACGTTATTTGCAAGAGTGAATGAATCGACAACAGTTCCAAATGGTTGACTGATACCATCTCGGGCACCATTGGACCCATCAATCCTGAAGCCATTGACCTCATTACGACTAGCCAGTTCAACAACTGATCCCCCTGAAAGTGATGAAATCAGTGGACCATCCCCTGCTCCTGTAAATCCGGGGAATGTAAATGTTCCCTGAACTCCGGTAATGGAATGTTCAAATGTTGTTCCGAGCATTCTTTGATCATCAAACAACATGAATGGTACTGTAGTGGCAAGGTCTGTTCCAGAACCATCTGCATTAGGCAGAACCCGAATGACATCAATAGAAGGCATATTGCCTAGACGAGCAGTTTCTATATCACCATAAGGAGATTCAATTCGACCTGTTCCTGATCCCGTTGTCAGGCTGG
>JAJRVU010000551.1 GCA_024277145.1 Planctomycetota bacterium | reverse complement strand
CTGAGCGACCCGATTCTCCATGATGAAAAAAACAGGTTCCACTTATGTTACAAGGACAGCATTTCACATACGGGATTCAATTTTTTCAATCGCCTGCCTTGCGTATAACTTGACCAGAGAATCTTTATCGTTGGATATAAGTTTCCGAAGTGCTGGTAGGCTAATTGGCGTTCCAATCTTAACAAGGATATTGCAAGCCTCTCTTCTGACTTCAGTTGATTTTTCTCCCAATAATTTGAGAACGGGTCTTTCAGCCATTTTCCCCGCTTCAATCAAAGCCGTTTGCGCGGCATATCGGTATTGAGACTCATGGATAAGATTGATGAGTTGTGCAATACTTTCTTTTGTTTTTAATTGACCAAGTACCTTGATCGCGTTTGAGATGGTTGCTGAATCCCCTTTATTCGTTGCTCTGATTATTTGAGGAAGAACCTTTGGAGTAGCCCAGAACTGTAATGCCGTCATAGCTGAAGAGCGAATATAATAATCTTCATGTTTAAGCAACTGGGCAATAATCCGAGCCATTTCGTCATCAGGCGAAGTCGGTTTTTTTTCTTGAAGAACGGTCAACCCTTTTTGTATTAGTTGTGCGTCATTGGTTTTAAGGTTCGCAATAATATTTTTTCGCTGTACTGCATTTAATGGCTCTGCCTTTTTTTTACGCTCTTCTTCAATTTTTCTCATCATTTCTTTTTCAGCAAGTATTTCAGCTTCTGTTTTTACGTGATAGGAAAAGGTGAGAGGGGCGCTAACAACCAAGCCCTTTGCACGTATCTTTGCGGTCCCTTTAGCTTGGCAATTAACTGCGATTCCCTGTTGTGGATCGAATTCGATTGTCGCATCGTAATCAAGAGTCAGCTTAGGCGGTTCGCCTTCACGCCCCACAGACTGCATATGGTATTTCTTTTCCAAAAGCAGTTTCTTAAGAGATTGGCTGACAACCTTATAGTTAACCGAAAATCGAAAGAGTTCTCCATGATTAAATCGAAGTCCTTCATGTTCCCATGTATCTACATTATTGCGGGGGAGCCTTTCAAGAAAAAAATCGGGACCAAGCGCAATTAAAGAAGAACGTCCACTTTTTTTGCGGGTATCTTGCAGTTCTCCATATTCCGAAACGAGTAAATCCCCTGTCAGGAAGCTATGTGAGGGTGGTGCAGGGAAAAAGGAGCGGGCCCGATTACCTGACACAGGGCGAGAATGCATGGTGAAGGTTGTCATCGAGTAACTTATTTCTGTGTTTTGGCTCTTTTCTTCTCCCAGCGATACTTCCACAAATGCTATCGCGGATCGGGAAGATTTCACAATTTCTGGTCCCGTTTTGTCAGCCTCGGCTCGACCACGGACGTAGCCAATTTTGTGTTTTTTCAAAAGTTCAATGGCCAGCTTAACAGGAACAGCAAACGCAACATCAGTGACGGTTCTGCTTGTGATTTTTGAAACAGCAATACCAATGACATTTCCATGACGGTCGAAAACGGGGCCTCCACTATTGCCTGGATTAACAGAGGCATCAACCTGTATGCGTCGAGAAAGATTTTCGGTATTGTGATGAATTCCAGAGACGGTTCCAGATGTCACCTTTAATTCGTTACCAAGCAAACTTGAAACGGGGTACCCAATAACACGCACATCTTCAGCCAATTCAAGAGCATCGGAATTCCCAAGAGGAACAACGTGTAAATCTTTTTTTTGAATTTGCAGAATGGCTAAATCTTCTGTCTCATGAATCGCAGCCACTTTGCATAAAAAACGTTCCCCATTCAAAATTACATGAATATCTTTAGCCCCTTCAATGACATGGGCACAGGTCACAAGATAACCACGGGGATCGACAACAAATGCTGTTCCTGTTGCTTTCCCACCGGACTTATCAACATCAACGCCAATAAAGTTACCCAAAGAAGATTTGTCTTTGAATTCATATTTACAACTACCTGTCGACTTCTCTTCGTGATCGAGAATCTTGATTTTCATGTTGATTTTATAATCAACAACTTTCCCCTTTTCCCATTTGTAGAGATATTTGGGTGGAGAGGATTCTCCAGAAAAACTTCCACTAAAGGCATTGGGCGGAGAGCCAACCGGAAGTATCAGGGTTCCATCGAAATCCTGCCTCGCTTGGGTACTCTCTTTGGAAGCAAATGAGGGAGATGTGCCAGATTTTTCGTTTATTGCGTGATCGTTTTTTGAATTCTTATTCGCTTGATTTTCAACGACAGATTCTACGAGGGGCTCCTGGATATCTGGTTTCTGACGGCCTGCGGAAAAGATAACAACTACCAACAAAACAATGACCGCCAAAGAACCTCCGCCAATTCCTATCCACATTCCGATAGAAGAACCCTGCGGCTTCGCCTTTTTCTTGGAAGTACTATCGATGCGTCTGGCTTTCCCTGCCCCGTGCGAGCGACTCTTAGGTTGTAACGATATTTTTCCGTTACAGTTTGGACAACGAACAAATTTCTTATTGGGGTCTGTAATTCGAATTTTAAACTCGGAAAAACATTCGTCACACTCAACACGCCTAACTGTCATCATGGCTCCCGAAGTGAATTAGAAATAATTAGGAGAATTCCTCCATCTCGCCCAGTTTTTTCAACCAAGTAAGAATCGACCATCATATCCACAAAAGGACACGTATGTCACATTGGAAGCACCTCAAATATGAAAAAGCTTCTAATTCGTTCCAGAATTTAAAGTGCCGCGAAACTAAAGGTGTCAGCCAATATAAAGGTGATTTAAAGGCAGCAAGATTTAAAGGTGGCAGGAACCGTTTTATTCTTCCATCTGCACTTGATT
>JAJRVU010000550.1 GCA_024277145.1 Planctomycetota bacterium | reverse complement strand
CGTTTAGCTGACATTGAGATTGTAGAAGGCCCGTCGCAAATATTGAGGGAATGGGGGCAAAGGCGACTTAACATTTCAGTGAATGTTCGTGGACGTGATGTCGGCAGCTTTGTGAAAGAAGCTCAAGAATTAATCTCCGATAAAGTAAAACTTCCGGGAGGAAGATATTATCTCAAATGGGGAGGGCAGTACGAAAATTATCAAAGGGCACGAACCAGACTACTTATTGTTGTGCCTGTTGCGCTGGGATTAATTCTCACTTTGCTTTATCTTACCTACAACAATATTGTTGATACGATTCGTGTTTTCACCGGTGTTCCCTTTGCGTGGACCGGTGGTATTATTGCCCTCTGGATAAGAGACATGCCATTCTCGATATCTGCTGCGGTCGGGTTTGTGGCTCTATCGGGTGTAGCGGTTCTTGATGACATGCTGCTGGTATCTTATATCAGGCAACTTTTAGCTCGTGGTATCGAATTGGAAAAAGCTGTTGAACAGGCGGCAATGACCCGGTTGCGCCCAGTTCTCATGACTTCTCTGGTAGCAAGCTTGGGATTTGTACCAATGGCTTTCAGCACGGGAATGGGAGCAGAAGTTCAGAGGCCCCTTGCGACTGTTGTTATTGGTGGTGTCATCAGTGCAACGGTGATGTCGCTTCTGGTACTGCGAGTTCTTTATATGGTCTTTAAAAGCCCAATAGGAATTCAATCTGAAGAAGCAGAATAATCTTATCAATCGAATTAAAACTTTTATGAAATATCTTTGTCTATTTAAAACTAATCTTATTTGAAAGGAAAACCATGACTTTTACAGGAAAAATGACAGGAACATTATTGGTACTCTTTGCAACTGCTTTAATTTCATTAAGCGGATGTGGAAACCAGGCGAGTGACTCCAGTCAATCAAATGAAAATTCGGCAGAAAAGAAAGTTGCTAATCATGACGAACACGATCATGAGGAAGGAGAACATGGAGATGATCATGAGCATGATGGTTGGTGGTGTGCAGAGCATGGAGTTCCAGAAGAAGAATGCACCCGATGTGATTCAAGTTTGACTTCTGCTTTCAAGAAAAAAGAGGACTGGTGTGAAAAACATAAACGCCCTGATTCGCAATGTTTTATCTGTACTCCCAAACTGGAAGAAAAATTCATCGCCCGGTATGAAGCGAAGTTTGGAGAAAAACCTCCCAAGCGGGAAGAAGAATAAGGTTTTGCCAGAAAGATAATCAAGGCCTGTCAGACTTAGTTTCACATGAAAATCGGGATGTCACCTCATTCACCATTCTGGTCAATTCATGTCAACTTAAGTCTGGCAGGCTTCAATCTTTTTTATTCCTTCTCTTGTTTCACAAACAAGCTGTCTTTGATACCAAGTTTTATTTTCCACTCTTTAACCATGCAATAAAGGACAGGAACCACTAGCATTGTGATGATAGCGATTGTCATTCCGCCAAAACTTGGGATAGCCATTGGTACCATGATGTCTGCTCCACGTCCTGTTGAAGTTAAAATTGGGATGAGGGCAAGAATGGTTGTTGCTGTTGTCATTAAACAGGGGCGTACCCTGCGCTGTCCAGCTTCGACTGTTGCTTCTCGTGCATCCTTGATTGTTTCTATTTTTTTTGTCCGAAAACTTTGATCAAGGTAGGTGGTGATCACCACACCGTCATCACTGGCAATCCCAAACAAGGCCAGAAATCCAACCCATATCGCGACACTGAGATTAATCGGATGAACCTGAAAAAGAGTTTTCATATTGGTTCCCATGACGTCAACATCCAGAAACCAGGATTGACTGTATAGCCAGATCATAATGAATCCACCTGACCAAGCAACAATAATCCCGCTGAAAACGAGTGATGTTGTTATCACTGATTTGAATTGAAAATAGAGGATTAGAAAAATCACAAAAAGTGCCAATGGCAAAACAATCATCAATGTTTTTTGTGAACGGATCTGGTTTTCATAATTCCCTGCAAAAGTGTAACTGACACCGGGAGGGAGAATGAGGTCCCCTTTTTCAATTTTACCTGTTAGAAATTCCTGGCATTCTTCAACAACATCAACCTCTGCTTCCCCCTCTTTCATATCAAATAAGACATAAGCGACAAGGAATGTATCTTCACTTTTGATGACCTGAGGTCCACGGACATATTTGATGTTTGAGAGTTGTTCCAATGGAATCTGTGTTCCATCAGGCGCAGCGACGAGAATTCGTCCCAACAATTCCATTTGATCACGAAGTTCTCGCATGTACCGAACTCGTACCGGAAAACGTTCTCTTCCTTCAACCGTCGTGGTGATAGTTTTTCCACCAATAGCAACTTCAATAACATCCTGTACTTGCCGGATTTTCAAGCCATACCTTGCAATAGCATCTCGATCAATCTCAATTTCCAGATAAGGTTTTCCAACCACTCTATCCGCAATCACGGCAGCAGCTTCAACAGAAGGAACCTGTTTCAACAAACCTTCCATTTCAAGAGCAACCTTTTCAATTGTTTCGAGATCTGGTCCTTTAATTTTGATGCCCATAGGGGCTCGCATACCGCTTTGCAGCATGACAATACGGGCTGCAATCGGCTGTAATTTTGGTGCAGAGGTTGTACCAGGAATTTCCGTTGCTTTGGTAATTTCTTTCCAGATGTCATCAACCGATTGTATGTGATCACGCCAAAGCCTGAATGGTCGACCTTCTTCATCTTCAATTAAATTTCCATCTTCATCCCGATCAAATTTTTTCTTACTTATGTCATACCGGAAGTTGGAACGGTGACCATTCTTATCAACAATGTATTCCGGCTTGTAGGAAATAATTGTTTCAATCATTGAGATAGGAGCTGGATCTAGCGGGCTTTCCACCCTTCCCAGTTTTCCGACAGCCAATTCCACTTCAGGGATTGCCATTAACGCACGATCCTGAAGCTGTAAAATATCGGAAACTTCACCAATCGAAGCATGGGGCATTGTCGTTGGCATATAAAGAAAAGAACCTTCATCCAACGGAGGCATGAATTCTTTACCAAGACCGGGTAATATTTCTGAAATGTTTTGCCATAAAACATTTTCACGAATTAAAGATTGTTTAATGCCAACTTTATTTGCTAAATTTGGGATAAAACCAAACACCGTGTCAAATCCCAGCCAGACAGATGCCCCACTTAACATGATCAAAAGAGGAACTGAGAGAAATAACATTTTAAATTTTAAACAGAATCGTAACGTTGGCACGTAAACAAAGTCTTGAAAAATCCTGAAAAAGAGAAGCAGACCACCTATTAACAAACCTACGAAGAACAGATTTTTCACCATTCCTTTTTCCGGTCCGAGTGGAAGCCAGTGGTCTGTCAAAATGATTCCCACAAGTAAAACCGCAATTGTGTTGGCAACCCAGGGACCAAGTTTCCGAATACCAGCAGGAAGATAATCAATTGAAAGGTGGTAAACTCCGAGTAAGACGAGGATCAATCCAACCCACCAAGCCAGCCAGAATCCGGCTATAACCCCAATCAGAATCAGGGTTGTCATGACAATCTGTTTGATCTTTTTTGAATCAATACCGCCAGTAAACAAAATGTGTGCAGTCGGTGGAATAATAGTGAGTGCGACAACAACAGAAGATATCAAAGCAAAGGTTTTTGTAAAAGCCAATGGCTTGAATAATTTCCCTTCCGCTCCTGTCATGGTAAAGACAGGCAAAAAACTGACAACAGTCGTCGCAACAGCAGTCAGGATGGCAGAAGCAACTTCACTGGATGCTCTATAAATTACTTCAAGGCGATCTTCATCGGGAGGCGCTTCTTCCAAGTGCTTCAAGATGTTTTCACAAAGAATAATCCCCATGTCAACCATCGTCCCAATCGCAATGGCAATTCCTGAAAGTGCTACGATGTTTGCTTCTACCCCGAATGTTTTCATCAGGATAAAACACATCAAAACAGCCAGGGGTAACAACATACTGATTAACAAAGAACTTCTTAAATGCATCACGGAAACAATAATGACGATAATTGTGACTAATATTTCTTCTGTCAGCGCACTGTTAAGTGTTCCCAAAGTTTCGTTGATCAATCCGGATCGATCATAAAACGGAACGACCGTTACCTGTGATGTATTGATTCCTTCAGGCCATTCCTCATAAGGAGTTTTTTTCAGCCAGACAAGCCATTCTTTCTGGTTCAGTTCAGAATTGTTAAACGCAAGAAACCCCTGCTTTTTTGCGAATTGTTCCAGTTCTAAAGAAGATATTTTTTTGTAATCTGCAATGACTTTTGTGGGGAGCCCGGGAGCAATTTCTTCAATTTTATTTTTTACATTTTTGATAGCTTCCAAAGGATTGAAACCATATCGAGCCACAACAACCCCGCCGACTGCCTCTGCTCCTCCCTTGTCCAGTAAACCTCGTCTCAAGGCAGGCCCGAGGGTGATCTTGGCAACGTCTTTTATCCTGACAGGAACATTGTCGTTGACCTTGATCACACTTTGTTCAATATCTTCGATCTCTTTAAGAAAGCCGAGTCCACGGATGATGTATTCTGCTTTGTTGATTTCGATGGTTCGTGCTCCAACATCAACATTCGACATTTTGATAGCCATGAAAACATCGTCGAGGCTTACCTTGAAAGCTAGCATCGCATCAGGATCAACATCAATTTGATATTCCTGGACGAACCCTCCTATCGAAGCATCTTCACTGACACCTTTTGCAGACATGATTGCATAGCGAACCTGCCAATCCTGAATCGTTCGAAGTTCGTGTAAATCCCAACCCCCAATTGGATTGCCTTTGGGATCTCTCCCTTCCAGTGTGTACCAATAGACCTGTCCCAGTGCAGTGGCATCCGGGCCAAGAGCAGGTTGTACTTTTTCAGGAAGTGATCCGGAAGGAAGACTGTTCAGTTTTTCAAGAATACGACTACGTGACCAATAGAAATCAACATCTTCATCAAAAATAATATAAATGGATGAGAAGCCAAAAGAGGAATAACTTCGGATTGTTTTTACGCCAGGTATTCCCAGTGTCGCAACAGTCAATGGGTAAGTAATTTGGTCTTCCACATCTTGTGGTGAACGTCCCATCCATTCTGTAAAAATGATTTGCTGATTCTCTCCGATGTCAGGGATGGCATCGACCGGGACCGGATTTCTTGGCAAATCAGCGACATTCCAGTCAAAAGGAGCAACAAGTATTCCCCATCCTAAAACGGCTAATACAATCAATAAAACAACAAGTTTATTTTCCAGACAGAACCGAATGGTTTTGTCGAGCAGTGACATTTTCTGCTGAATTGGATTAGAATTGATATTCGATTTATTTTCAGTATTCATAATTGATGGTCCTGATGTCTGGTTGTGGAATGTATTGAACAATTATTTCTGATCGACTGTCATTTACTCCTGAGAATCGTCAGAAATCAATTCCACTTTGTCTGCACATTTCAGCATCGTCGATCCAAAGTATGGATTTTTTGTTTGATCATTGTCCTGTAGCCAGATAGCTCCCTTGTTTCCAAAAGCCATTGGGCAATGCAATTGATAAACTTTTTTTCCTTTTTCAAAACCAAACGTGACAGACAGGACCATTATTTCATCTGACAGAGATTTAAAATGTCTCCTTAAAGATTTAATGTCTTTTGATTTTTCCAAAGCAGCCTGGATAGTTTTCAAATTCTTTAATTCTTTCATCCATGAATTATGAGTGCCGGAATCAGTAAGCAGTTTCATATCAATTCCAGATAATGCTTTTTCCAAATTAACAGAAGCTCGCATTGCTTTTTTATAATCGTCACCTGATAACGCCTTTCCGATGAGAAGATACGTGTTCCAGAGAGGTGTCAGTTGTGACTGGAATTTCTTTGAAACATTGAATGACTGAGGCATGTCATCATGCGAACCAAAC
The DNA here is from genome assembly GCA_024277145.1 of Planctomycetota bacterium. Lineage (GTDB taxonomy): Bacteria > Planctomycetota > Planctomycetia > Planctomycetales > Planctomycetaceae > JAJRVU01. The sequence goes on along the minus strand of JAJRVU010000550.1, from coordinate 14,150 downwards.
TTCTTCTTTAGTTGATTCATATTCTTCTGCAAGCTATCAAAGACACGATTGACATCAGAAATCTGTCGTACTTCCATTCCTTCAAATGCATCGTTACCCAACAACATTGAAAGTTCGCCCCAAAGCATTTTTGGATGACCCGATAATAGTTTTTTGTCAATACTTTTGAGGGTTTTATTAAATCTGATAAACGTTGAATGTATCTGTTTCAAGTCATTCTTTTTTATTGCAACAATTACGTCCTGGTAGGCAAATTGAAGCTGATTAAGTTTTTTACGAAATGTTCTGGGCAGGTCCATTTTCTTCTTTTGGGAAGTTGTTGTTTTCTTCTTCGTGGATGACCCACCATGATTATGACCTCCACCGCCACCTCCTCCATCGGGAGTCATCATGCTTGGTTTAGCTTGAATCTGCAGAGCACTGTCAATTTTGAAATTACCCCGCGTGACAATTAAATCACCTTCATTCAATCCATTTTTCACAAGATAATAATCACCAGCACGTGGTCCTAATACGATTTCACGCCCGATGAATGTTGGCTGGTCTGGCGAAACAAACTTTTCATTAATCATGTCCATTATTTCAGAAAGGTTTTCAAATATTATTGTTGCAGATTTGAGTCCTTTGACCTGCCGACCTTTTGAAGTTTCAGTTTTGAGTGAAGCAGAGAGTTTGTCCCAAAGTTTTCTCGCTTGAATAGTCAATGTTTTGCTTTTGGAATTCTCTATTGATTTTTCTACAGAATTAAATGCAGCACGAATATCAATCATTTTTTCAGATGTGATTGCAGCTGCCAGAATTTTAAAAGCATCTTCCAACCCTGCGGGCTGGCTTGGCATTTCCAAATAAACAATTGCTCGTGTGCCAGTGACCAATGGAGCAGATACGGGAATAACCAAAGGATTTACTTTAGAAGCAGGACTTGTATATCCAAGTGATTCTGCACGAATGAGAGACATGCCACAGACTGGACAGTCTCCTGGCTTATCTCGAACTACTTCCGGGTGCATCGGGCTGATCCATTTCCCTGCCAGATTCGGATCAATGACTCGTCCGCCTTTGGCCACTTTAGCTTTAACTATTCCACGTACAAACATCTCTGGTTTCAGTTTTCCGTGTGAATTGGAAACATTAACACGTACTTTGACTGTTCGTGTTTTCTCATTCAGGACAGGATCAATAAAAGAAATACGTCCCGTAAATGTTTCACCAGGATAAGCTTCCGTAGTGAATGTTACATTCTGACCATACCTTAACCATACAAGATCCGACTCGTATGCATCCATTTTAACCCAAACCTGACTCAGGTCTGCAACAGTGTAAATCCTGTCTCCTACTTTAACACGGTCGCCATCTTTACGGAATTTTTCTGTAACGATCCCACCCATAGGAGAATAAATTGTCATATGGTCAGAAGGTTTTTTCTGTTTTTCAATTGCCAGAATCTGTTTTTTGCTTAATCCTAAAAGTCGAAGTTTCTCACGAGTTGATTCAAGAAGATTGATTCCTCCAGTACTGAAAATTGATTTATCATTTTTATTTTCTCGTGCAGAATTAACGGCCTCAATTAACTCCTGCTGGGCTGCATACAATTCTTCACTGTAGATATAAACAAGGTGATCTCCTTTTTTAACTTCCACTCCCGTAAAATCAACAAACAGTCGATCAAGCCGACCAGAAACCCATGCGGTAATGTATTTTAAACGGGTTTCATCATAATCGACCTTCCCCACCATTCGGACTTCTGTTTCAACAGCACGTTTTTCTACAGGAGTCACTTCTATTTCCATTAACGCTCGCGCTTCGGGACTGGTCACCATTTGACGAAGACCATGCATCTTCCCTGAACTCGCTTGAATGGGAATCAAAGGCATTGCACAAATCGGGCATTTTCCCGGTCCATCCTTTTGAATTTGAGGATGCATTGAGCAGGACCATTTTTGTGTTTTTCCCCCTTCATGATCATGTGCATGTGATTCGGTTTGATCACCTGCCAGGTTGGAATTGACTGAACCAGAAACAAGCCAATGACCAAAGACGCCTAGAAAGAAGACGAAGAAAAGTATTCCTGTCCCCAATACTAAAAATTTCAGAAATTGTTGAGGCGTTGAAACTTCTTTTACTGCTTGAAATAAATTTTTATCGGGTTTTGATTCTTGTGTCATGATACTGGTTCCCTGACATTGAGATAAATGTGTAGTCCTTCATTGGAAGCATTAATAATGCAGCGAAATACATTGCAAGGGACAGAATATCATCCTGAAACCCACAATTGTGAAACTGCATTTGATGCAGATAACTCATAAAGAAGAGTTGTTTAAGCGCATGCACGCGCGAAGATTATGTCAGCCAGACACATTGAGAAATCGTCAGTGGAACAGAATGAGACTGACCGAAGCAAGTTTTGCTGCTTGCTGAAAAAGATTTCTTCTCTTGGAAGTTAAAGAGTGTTATATAAACTGTTTGAGAAAGAACGAGGTTCTCCCTGGCCACATTCCGAGAACTATTTTGCTTTGGTAGTTCAGCAGGAGGGATTTCCTGTGTGCAATTGCAGAAATTGGAAGAATGTTTTTTTGAAATTGTTGATTTATTGCAACAACCACATGACTTTTTACAACAGCATGATTTCTGGCAGCAGCATTTTATTGATGGAGATGCAGTAACAGAAACGGAACAGGACGCTTGTAGAATAGTATAACTCGTGCCAGAGATTAGGGATGCAACTAGCGTGATCGCTATTAATTTTTGCATTCCTGAATGACGCATAGTTCAAATCACAATCTTGACTACAAGAGAGAAAACAAATTTATATGAATGGCTCATCTGTATAGAGTATACCCTGTCCATTGGCTGTATTGTTTGATAAAAAGAAAATTTTGTCAATGTCTTAACCATCAATTTTATGAAATGAATACGTAACTCTGTTTCAGTTAACAAGTATTGGAAGATTAATTACTACAATCTCTACCTGGCAGGTTCCCGCTGGTACGATACAACAGCAGGTCGGTTCCTTGAAAATTCCGGCCAAGGTGATGGGTGAGGTTACACCTTTGTTCCACTAAATCCACTGGCCAGCTCGGCCCGGAAAGTGCTCAATCCAGTTAGACAGTGTTGCATACGCAGCTGTTTCAGGATTATGGACGTTTTGATGATCTCTTCTCTTTGAATCTTCGGTTCTGTGGATCTTAGCTTCCAATATTTGTACCGTAGACCTTGATCTCAGATTCCACGATCTTACCATCCTTGTTCGTGTCAGCCATATCAAAATGATACAGCAGACGCTTAACATCTCGGTGATGAAAGAATTCAGGATAGAGTAAAGCATGAGCGAACAAAATAAATTAAGCGAAAAGAGCAAAATAATTCTCGGCCTTATTGCTGAAGGACATAGTTATAGCCAAATTGTGGACGGACATTCTGGTATTAGCTACCTCGATATTTTCAATGCTGCCGAAGATGCACTCCGCCTGAATGGAACAAAGTCAGATTATGAAACACGAATTTGACACCTGCATTATCGGTCAAGGTCTCGCAGGAACCACGTTGGCCTGGACATTGCACCGTATGGGGCAACGGGTGGCTGTTATTGATCGTGATGAACCATTATCTTCATCACGGATTGCTGCCGGCTTAATCACTCCGGTCACGGGCAAACGATTTGTAAAAAGTTGGCGGTTTGATGATTTCTGGCCGATTGCAACAGAATTCTACCGGGCGATTGAAAAAGAAACCGGAACAGGATTCTTTCATCAACGTAATTCTGTCCGGTTGTTTGCCAGCCGAGAAGAACAGGAGTTATTCGCACAGAAATCAAATCGTGATTATCCTGAATTGGTACGGTATCCTGAAAATCCTGTTAACGAAAAGAATTTCGACAGATCATTTGGCGAGTTTGAAATGACTCAGGCTGCACGGCTGAATATCCCTTTGTACCTTGATGCCTCACGAGATTATTTTTCTCGGAAGAACAGTTATTTTAACGCAGAGATCAATCCTTCAATCGACTTGCAGCTTCAAAACAATAGCGTGATTCTTAAACAATTTGAATTACACTCCAAGCGAATCATTTTCTGTGAAGGGTTTTCTGGATCAAAAAACCGGTGGTTTGAATCAGTACGCTTTGATGCAGCGAAGGGCGAAATTCTCACAGTTAAAATTCCCGGACTGAATGAGCAACGTGCCGTACATCGTGGCATTTGGCTTGTAGCGGTTGGTGATGATCTCTACCGAATGGGGGCCACTTATGATCGAAAAAATCTTAACACAACGCCAACTGAAACTGGTCGAGAAGAACTCTGTTCCCGGTTATCCAATTTCATGCGATTACCATTTGAAGTTCTGGATCATCACGCTGCGGTGAGGCCAATCATACTCGGTCGAAAACCGTTAATTGGTTTTCATCCTCAATATCCCCAAATGGGATACTTTAACGGCCTCGGTTCAAAAGGATCTTTGCAGGCTCCGTGGTTCGCTGATACTTTTGCTCAATCAATTTCCGAAAACAACAACATCCCATCTGAATTTAATGTCGCAACACATATGAACGTTCAGAATCAATAATAGAATAATCAATGCAAAACCTGACCAATCAAGCGCATGAAATTTGCCAAGCTATTTTGCAACCGGGTGACATCGCCATTGATGCCACAGCTGGAAACGGGCACGATACTTTATTCCTCGCTCGGATAGTGGAAACTAACGGGACAGTTTATTCTTTCGACATTCAAAAGTCAGCCATCGAAAGTACTTCGCAACGACTGAAACAGGCAGAAATGAATAATGTCATTCTGATTCAAAAAAATCATTCGCAGATACAAAATTCAATTCCTGAAAAATATCACGGGCAAGTAACCGCTGCCATGTTCAATCTCGGATATTTACCGGGTGGTGATAAATCTCTTATCACTGATTCCTCTTCAACGATATCAGCCATTGAACAGTCCCTTAAATTATTGCGATCAGGTGGGTTGCTGACGACACTGGCTTACACGGGTCACCCGGGTGGACAAGAAGAAACCGATGCGGTGAACCATTTCCTGAATAGACTTAGTAACAAACAATTTTCGGTCAAACTAATCACCGCGCAGGAAGATCACATCTCTCCCCCACAATTATTTGTAGTGCAGAAGCTCCTGAATAATTCCGACTAGGCAATACAGGAACATCATGAAATGTTGCCACAATTGTAATTCGACATGCAGAAATTATTTTCAGGAATCTTGTCTGGATCTCCGAATATTTTTTCTTCCTTCTGGACAAGGCAATCTTCCAGAGAACATAATGGAAGGAGCGATCTAACATTCCCGCAATGATTAATCCTGCAAGTTAATCCTGCCATTTTCTGAAAATAAATTTAATATGATTCGATTCCTCTGGATACTGACTGTTCTGTTTTTTCTTTCGACAGAAACTGTTGCTCATGCGCAAACCGATGAAATTCGTTTTGATCGGGATATTCGTCCTCTGCTTTCAAATAACTGTTTTCATTGCCATGGACCAGATGATGAAAACCGAGAAGCAGAATTGCGTTTGGATATCGAAGAAGAGGCCAAGTCATCAGCTATTGTTCCAGGTAAGCCGAATGAAAGTGAATTGTATGCCCGATTGATCAGCGACGATCCTGATTTAAAAATGCCACCTGCAAATTCGAATAAAGAGCTGACTCCCGAACAAATCAAGCTATTCAAAAAATGGATTGAACAGGGAGCAAAATGGAAAAAGCATTGGTCATTTACAGCTCCCAAGCAATCACCGCTTCCTAAGGTGAAAGCAAATCATTGGGCTCGGAACTCCATTGATTATTTCATTCTGCATCGGCTGGAAAAAGAGAAATTAAAACCTGCGAAAGAAGCAGACCGCAGGACCTTGATTCGCCGATTGAGTTTTGATTTGACTGGACTGCCTCCCAAGTTGGATGAGGTTAATGCATTTGTGAACGATAAGTCCGCGAATGCTTATGAAAAACTTATTGATCGATTATTGAAATCTCCGCGTTACGGCGAGCGAATGGCAGTGAACTGGCTTGACGCTGCCCGTTATGGAGATACGAGTGTTTATCACGCTGATGGTTTTCGTGAAATGTGGGCATGGCGTGATCGAGTTGTCGATTCCTATAATGAAAATCTTCCTTTTAATCAGTTTTCCATCGAACAATTAGCGGGCGATATGCTTCCCGCTCCAACAATCAAGCAGCAGATTGCAGCAGGGTTCAATCGAAATAATGGAACAACCGATGAAGGTGGTCTCATCCCGGAAGAATATCGTGTTGAATATGCTGTCGACCGAGTGAAAACGACAGCAACAGTCTGGATGGGACTGACAATGGAATGCTGCCAATGTCATGAACATAAATACGATCCGATTTCCCAGGAAGATTATTATCGTTTTTTTGCTTTCTTTAATGTCAGTGCAGATGAAGGAAAGCAATCACGGGAACGTAACTCCTCTCCATTGGTAAAAATTGCTGACCCGGAAAAAGAGAAACAGTTGCCGGGTGTTCAATCTCAAATTGCAGAGCTTCAGAATAAAAAAGATATCCATAGTAAATCAGTTGATGTCGCATTGGAGAAATGGATTCTCCAGTCAGAAAAACAAATTCGGAAACAAAAACCAGTTCCGAAAGATATCTCACTGCACTTCCCTTTAAATAAAGGCAAAGACAAATCGGTTGTTAATAGCGCTCACCCCGAACAAAAAGGAGAAGTCAGGGGAAAAGTTGACTGGGTGAAAGCCCGATTTGGCCAGGGATTAAAACTGGACGGCAAAGCTTATGTTCATCTGGGGGACGTTGCTAATTATGAGCGAACCGATTCATTCTCTTACGGAGGATGGGTGTGGGTGGATCCTAAAGCATCCGGTGCATTGCTAGCCCGAATGGACGATGGAAATAAAAATCGTGGTTACGATATTTTGATTAACGGTGATGGAAAAATCTCTGTTCATCTCATAAATGAATGGCCGAAAAACGCCATCAAAGTTATAACAAAAAAAGGGATAAAGGCTCACCAGTGGAATCATATCTTTGCAGTTTACGATGGATCGTCAAAAGCTAAGGGAGTTCAAGTTTATGTCAACGGTGAATTCTGGGAATGCGCTACTGAAAAAGATGGATTAACTAAATCCATTAAGACTGACAAATCATTACGCATAGGCAGCCGAAATCCCGGATCGAGATTAAAAGGTCAGGTAGACGATATTCAGGTTTATTCAAGAAATTTAAACCATGAGGAAGTTCAGGCGATTGCAGAAAAAAATCCACTTGATTCTGTATTGGCAATAGAATCCAAAAAACGAACTGACGATCAGAAAAAGCACATTCGGGAATTTTATCTGGAAAATGAAGATGCCGGGTATCAGGAGTTGGCGAAAAAATACAATGCTCTGAAATCAAAAGAAGAGGAATTACTTAAGCCGCTCACAACAGTGATGATCATGAGCGATCAGAAAAAACCTCGTGACACCTTTGTTCTTGCTCGTGGATCTTACGATTCCCCCACAGAAAAAAAAGTTCAGCCGGGAACACCTCCGGTTTTACCACCGATGACAAAGGGGTTTCCAGCAAATCGACTTGGGATGGCTCAATGGTTGTTCCAGGATAATCATCCACTGACAGCAAGAGTGGCTGTGAATCGATATTGGCAGATGCTGTTCGGTGCTGGCTTTGTTTCAACACCGGAAGACTTTGGATCACAAGGGGAATTTCCTACTCACCCGGAACTGTTGGATTGGCTTGCTGTCGATTTTAGAAAATCGGGATGGGATGTTAAAAAGATGATCAAGCAGATCGTTATGTCTGCCACCTACAGGCAGTCTTCGCAAATCAGTAAAGAACTGTTTGAAATTGATCCTGAAAACAAGTTGCTCGCACGCGGGGCAAGGTTCCGTTTGCAATCAGAGTTTATTCGTGATAACGCTCTTGCTTTGGGTAATCTACTAGTCAATAAAAAAGGTGGCCCCGGCGTTAAAACGTATCAACCTCCCGGTTTGTGGAAAGAAGTCGGCCTGGGTGGTAAGCCCCTGTTTGTTCAGGATCATGGAGAAAAACTTTATCGACGTAGTTTGTATACATATTGGAAACGATCTGCACCCCCTCCAAACATGCAGATATTTGATGCACCAACGCGAGAGAAGTGTTCCGTTCGCAGACCTCGTACAAATACTCCGTTGCAGGCATTGGTGGTCCTTAACGATGTACAATTTGTAGAAGCATCTCGTAATTTTGCCCAACGAATTATTTCCGATGGTGGCAAAAACAAAAAAGACCGAGCAATATATGCTTTTGAACTGGCAACATCACGCAAGCCAACCAATGTTGAGTTAAATGTGATTCTGGAAGTTTTAGAACATGCTCGAAAACGGTATCTCAATGATCCCAAAGCAGCGAAAAAACTAATTTCCATCGGAGAATCTCAAGGAACTGTAAAGCTTGATGCAGCAGAGCATGCAACGTGGACGGTTGTCGCAAATATGATTTTAAACCTGGATGAAACATTGACACGTGAGTAATTTAAAATGAATCCCATAGAAGAATATAATATTCAATTAACCCGCCGTGAAATGCTTTCAACAAGTAGAACTTGTCTGGGCGCAGCTGCATTGGCTTCTTTATTAGGAAGCTCTTCAGTTTCCAACGGTGCGAATAAAGAAACTCTCAAACTACGTGGCGCCCTGGGAAAACCACATTTTCCAGCCAAGGCAAAACGAGTGATTTACCTGTTTATGGCAGGCGGCCCCAGCCATATCGACATGTTCGATTATAAACCGATTCTCAAAGAAATACATGGAAAGGAACTGCCCGAATCCATTCGAGGAGGACAAAGGCTGACCGGAATGACCAGCGAACAAAAATCGTTCCCGTGGGTTGCTCCGATGTTCAAGTTCAAAAAATTTGGCGAGCGTGGAACATGGATGAATGCAGATCTGTTGCCGAACATTTCAGCTATTGCTGATGACATTACTATCATTCGTACCATGAATACCGAAGCGATCAATCATGATCCTGCCATCACCTATATCAACACCGGCACACAACAACTTGGGCGACCCAGTTTTGGATCCTGGCTGAGTTACGGATTGGGAAGTCCTACAGAAGATTTGCCAGCGTATGTGACAATGATTTCAGTCGGCTCAAATCCGGGGCAGGCACTTTACTCACGATTATGGGGAAGCGGTTTTCTTCCTTCTCGTCATCAGGGAGTACAGTTCAGGAGTGCAGGTGATCCAGTGTTATATCTTTCTAATCCTGATGGTCTTGATAGACCGCTTCGCCGAAAAATGCTTGATGGACTTGCAAAGCTCAATAGCGAAAAATTTGCTCAAATGGGCGACCCGGAAATCAAAGCAAGAATTGCCCAGTACGAAATGGCATTTCGAATGCAGACATCTGTTCCTGAATTAATGGATTTAAGCGCAGAATCAAAATCGACACATGAAATGTACGGTCCACAGGCAAAGAAAAAGGGATCATTTGCTTCAAACTGCATGTTAGCCCGGCGTATGGCTGAACGAGGTGTCCCTTTTATCCAGTTGTTCCACCGTGGTTGGGATCAGCATGGAAGCCTTCCGAAAAATTTACGAATCAATTGTGAATCGGTCGACCAGCCAGTTGCAGCCTTGATCAAAGATTTGAAACAGAGAGGAATGCTTGAAGACACTGTGGTCATTTTTGGTGGAGAATTTGGACGAACCATATATAGCCAGGGTAAATTAACAAAAGATAATCATGGTCGTGATCATCATGGTCGATGTTTTTCCACCTGGGTTGCAGGAGGCGGCTTCAAAGCGGGATTTGATTATGGAGAGACTGACGACTTTTGTTACAACATCGTGAAAGACCCCGTACATATCAGTGATCTGAATGCAACAATTTTACATTGTCTGGGAATTGATCATGAACGTTTCACCGTGAAACATCAAGGACTCGATTGGCGATTGACCGGCGTGGATGGCGCAAAAGTTGTTAAAGATTTAATCACTTAACTAACATCAACTTCTGCCTTGACCTGATTTACTATTGTCTTTTTAATCGTGATAAGAACAGCCTAAAAGCAAATGATTGCAAGACGAAACCCCCTTCCAAAAATACAGGCTAACAATATGAAATTCAAATTCCTGCTGTTCACCTTTTTTCTATTGGCAACATCCACAGTTTACTCTGATGAGCCATTTCAAGTGGGAACTGCAGAAATTGAAATCACCCCTCCGGTTGGTTATCGAATGAGTGGGTATTTTTACGAAAGGCTCAATGAAGGGGTCAAAGACCCACTAAAAGCAAAAGCAATTGTTTTTTCACAAGGAAACAGAACAGGCGCCATCATCGTTTGTGATATCATCGGAATTTTTCTTGAAGTCAGCATCCCTGCAAGAAATCTGATTGAAGAAAATTTATCAATCCCTGCTTCCCATATTTCTATCGCTGCAACACATGCACATACAGGTCCTCTTTATTCAGGCTCAATGCGAAATCAGTTCCATAAGGAAGCCATTGCACGTGATGGATCTGACCCCCATGAAAAAATTGATTATCCTAAATTCCTGATCAAGCAAATACTCAAAGTAACCAAACAGGCAAATAATAATCTTCAACCAGTAAATATCTCTGCAGGATTTGGATTTGAGAATCGCATTGCGTTTAACAGGCGTTTTGTTACAAAAAGCGGAAAAGTAAAAACCTGGATCGGGATCAACCACCCCGATGTTGTTCGTGTTGCAGGACCTGTCGACACAGAAATTGGCCTGATTCAATTCACTTCTGTCAAAGATAAGAAACCTGTCTCACTGATTTCTTCTTATGCCCTTCATCTGGATACCGTTGGTGGAACAAAATTTTCCGCTGACTTCCCGTATTATCTTAGTAAAAGTCTCAAAGAAAAATTTGGCGAGCAGTTCACCTCAATTTTTGGAGCAGGAACTTGTGGCGACATTAACCATGTTAATACCGAATCGAAAAAAAGAAACAAAACAAATGAAATCGGAAACTACCTGACAGAGTCAGTTGTAAAAGCGTTACCTGACCTGAAACCAGCCTCAAAACCTTCTTTGAAAATTAAAAGTGCAATCGTCAATGTCGGGAAACAAAAATATTCAGAAGCTGAAATTGCGGAAGCAAAAACCATTATGCCCAGAATTAACGATTTCAAAATCCCATTTAATAAAAGAGTAAAAAGCTACTCGATCGTTAATCTTCAGGAGAAAAGTGTTTCCACCCTTCCCTTTGAGGTGCATGCTTTCCGAATCAGTAAAGACATTGCCATCGTCACATTACCGGGGGAAGTTTTTGTGGAATTGGGCATGCAAATCAAACAGGAATCCCCGTTCAAAACAACTCTGGTCATTGAATTAGCGAATGAAGCACCGGGATATATTCCAACAAAAAAAGCGTTTGCAGAAGGTAGTTATGAAACCCTCAACAGCCGATGCATTCCCTGTAGCGGAGAAGAAATGACGAGCGTTGCGATCCGACTTCTCAAAGAATTGCATACTGAATAAATTACTCGTGATGCAAAAGTTAAATAATTCAGTCTACTTAAGTTTGACCAAAGCAAAATTTTTGCACTGGAGTATCACAGTTCCATCTGTTTTGAAAAGCCAGATATCAAAAAACAGTTTCCGTTTTTCACCCCCAAGATACTGTGCCCATCCGATGATCGATTCTCCCGGTTCGGGCAATTGAGAAAACTGAATAGATTCAATTTCACTTGGTAAATGAAAAAATGAATTGAGGGAATGGGCAGCAAACTGGTCTGTACAAAACAACATTCCATCAAACAGGGCAGATGGAAAATGCCAACGACATCCTTCCGATCTTTTTCCACCAATTCCCGTTGGATGAGGTGCAATCAATCGCGCCCATGCCCCATTCTCAACACACTGAATTTCTTTTAAAGCTCTGTGCTCTGACCCGAAATAAACAACAGTCGAATCTCCTTCTTCCAATCTAGTCCAATGATCTGCATATCGAATTTTCCTCCATTCTCCTTGAGTCGGAAAATTGAGGGTTACAGTGGAAAGATCTATCGGTTGATCAGACACCTCAATGCCTGCTGACTGATAGAGACGATGTGGTTCGATAAACTGATAATTTTTATCGTAGAAATCCCCCTTCAGTTCACATGAAACCAGATTCCCATCAACGGTTGTATCAACTTTGGCATTATATTTTTGTTCCAGTGGCATCCTGAAACCGTTCACCAGTTTCAAATTCCTTACACTCGTCACAAACTTTGCATTGGATGCAATAAGAGCAGATTCTACCATAGTTTCGATGGCAACAACTGCTGGCAATAATGGGAAACCATCAACACGATGACCATCAAGAAACGGTTCATTCATCGGGGTGAATTCTGTATGGCAAATTATTTTTCCAGAATCTGATATCACTGCGTCTTCTATCAAACCAGATTGGCTTAATCGAGACGATAACTTCTCATATTGATTCAATTTAAGGTCATCAGGAAATATCTCCTTTACGAATCCAGAATATTTTTGTAATTTTCCGATCAGTTTTTTTTGATTTTGATTTGTTGTAACTTTTGATTGAGGAATTGCTCGCAAAGCATGTCGCTTTCCTCGGATATACCCAACAAATAGTTCACTGTTTCCAGAATCAAGTTCTGTAGAAATCAACTTTAAAACCAGTTTTTTCGGGTCTCGTGTTGGAAAATCAATAATTTTGAATTGAGTTTTTTTCTGATCAAACAATGAAATCAGTTCAAACCAATCAACAAGAGATTGACCTGTTGAAGATCGACCGGAAACACCCAGATCACCCCCCATACTTGTAATGAGCGTGAGAGAGTTTCCCCTACTAGATTGAGAGGATTCCCCTATTGCAAGCCACTTTTGAACAATTTGAAAAACGTCTGTTCTGGAAAGTGTTGCTGAATCATTCTCTGAACTCTCAACAATCAAATTCAGAGTTGAATTTTGTTGAGCGATCTTTTCCAATTCAGCAATAATCTGAACTGCTGGCAAAGCTGAAGAAATGTAATAACTGGAAACATCATCACGAGAATTCAATAATCCCCCTGAAATCATTTCTGATCCGATGATCACAACAGGCTGATTAACTTCAGTCTGATTCAACTCCAGCAAAGGAGTTTCAACTGCCCGCAGAAGGTATTGAACAGTTGCCGTATCATTGGAATTGCCTGACTTGGAAGAAACGTGAAGAGTCACATGATCATTAATAATATCAAGAAGATCTTTTATACTTTTTAGTTTTGTTATGCCTGAAACTTGTAAAATGTTCTCTTCAATTGTGAAGGTTGATTTCAATCGTTTAATAAATTCCTCAAAATTATCCGTTTGCCAATGGAAATCGTATTCAAATGTGGAATCCAGATTGATAATTTCAATAGGAAATCCGGTTTGCTCAACAGCAAGCTGAATCAGGATATTCGCAAGTTCTTCCTCATTCGGCTTAATAGTTTTTTGACGGGATGACGGATTCTTCAAAGCCTGTTCTTTTGAACTGACCATCATGGACCAGACATTTCCACCTTCATTTTGAAAACCATTATTATTTTCTGACGCGATGATTGCCTGAAGGGATTCTTTGTCACTGACATTCACCAATTGCTGAACGAATTGAGAATCCCCAATACTGTTTAACAATTCAGGAGAGACGCTTTCTAATCCATAAGTTGCAGGGATAGTTCCTTCTTGTATGCTTTTCAGATTTTTAATCAAAGAAGCCATCCCGGAAAGTCCCCCGAGATCGCCAAATTGACTCACCAGGTTGGAGGGATAATATTTTTTTCCACTTGAATCATTTTCAGAAAGTTCTTTTAGACATTCTTTCATGTGGGAAGCAGAACCATTCATCTCCATTAATATTTCTTGTCCTGCTTCAATATTTGAACTCAATTCATGAACAGAAGAAGTAAATGCATCTGATGAAGAATTTGGATTCGTATTCGATGAGAGTTGATTCAAAACACCATAGATCTGGTCTCCATCTCTCTGAGCATCTTCAAGTCTTTTCAAAATAACGACGGCTGCCCCTTCTCCGGGAACAATTCCATCATGCCCGGAATCAAAAGGGGACAGGATATTTTCTTTAGCCAGAACCCCATTCTTTGCATACTGTTCGTAGCTAATTTGATCATTTTTCTGATGTCCGGAGGCACAGATCACCATATCATTCACAT
>JAJRVU010000549.1 GCA_024277145.1 Planctomycetota bacterium | reverse complement strand
TTCACAAATTTCAGGTTAGAAATCCTTCAGCAGATCAGGTAATTTTCAAAAGGACCATCCGCTCGCTTGGAGAGACAGACTGGAATTGATACAATCGTTTACGCAATTCAGTTGTTTACACAATCCAGTCAGGTTGCCTTCTGAATTTTGTCAATCTGAAATTCGGTTTCTGAACAAATTAAAACGATAGTTAAAATCAAAAGGTTCGAATATGTATCAACGATCGATTTCCCTTTTACTTGTCTGCTTTCTCTTTGCCGGTGTTCTTTTTGGTTGTCAATCAGAATCTAAAGATTCTGGGAGTTCTGATTCCGCTGGTACCAACAAGACTGAACCTGAAAGTAAACAGATTACAATAGCCATGATCCCCAAAGGGACAACGCATGAATTCTGGAAATCAGTACATGCAGGGGCTATGCAGGCTGTGGATGAATTCAGTGATGGAAACGTCATCCTTCAATGGGAAGGCCCTTTGAATGAAAGTGATCGTGAAGGGCAAATCAGCAAGGTGGAAAACTTCATCGTAAAAGGAGTGCAGGGAATTTGCCTGGCTCCGCTCGATTCTCAGGCATTGGTCAGCTATGTCGAAAAGGCAAAAGAAAAGAATATTCCCGTTGTCATTTTTGACAGCGGACTTGATGGCGATCCGGAAAATTATGTCACCTATGTGGCAACCGATAATTATAATGGCGGTGTGATTGCTGCAGATCGAATGGCTGAAGCACTCAAAGGGAAAGGAAACGTGATTCTTCTTCGATATACAGCAGGAAGCAAAAGTACGGAACAACGCGAAGAGGGATTCCTTGATCAGTTAAAGAAAAAATATCCCGGAATTAATGTCATTTCTTCAGATCAATATGCAGAAACCAAACCGGAAGAAGCTTTAGCAAAAGCGACTCAACTTTTGAATAAGTATAAAGAAGAAGTCAACGGAATTTTTGCTGTTTGTGAACCGGTAGCAGCGGGAACTTTAAGGGCACTTGAAGAAACGGAACTTCAGGGGAAAGTTCATTTGATTGCTTTTGACCCGAATGAAGATTTGGTGAACGCACTTGGAAAAGGAAACTGTTCCGGTATCGTTTTGCAAGATCCGGTCAAAATGGGATACAATGCAGTAAAAGCAATGATCCAGCATCTGAATAAGGAAAAGGTTGAGAAACGAATTGTCACCGGGGAATATGTGGCGACTCCTGAAAACATGAAATCTCCTGAAATGGACAAACTGCTTCACCCTGCCCAGTTTGAATAAAATTTAAACTGGAAGTTTAATGTGATGTCAAAAAATGTGTTGCTGAATATGGTTGGTATCTCCAAAAGTTTTGGGGCAACACGTGCGCTGAATCAGGTTTCATTTGATGTCATCGCTGGAAAAGCAATTGCCCTGATTGGGGAAAACGGCGCAGGAAAAAGCACTTTGATGAAGGTTCTTAGTGGTGCTCACAAACCTGATTCAGGTCAAATGACGCTTGCTGAAAAAAAATATCAGCCTGAATCTCCCAACGATGCACGCGAAGCGGGTGTTGCCATGATTTATCAGGAACTGAATCTGGCTTCCGATCTTTCAGTTGAAGATAATATCATGCTGGGGCAGGAAATCAGCAGGTTTGGTTTTTTGAATCGATCAGAACAAAGAAAAAAAGTTCACGATGCGCTCCAGATGCTGGGTCATCCCGATTTAAAACCGACTGCAATGGTTCGAGATCTTTCCGTTGCTGTCCAGCAGTTGATCGAAATTGCCCGTGCTCTCGTTTTTAATGCCCGGGTGATTGTCTTTGATGAACCGACCAGTTCCTTAACGCAAAAGGATGTTCAAAATCTTTTTCGCGTGATTCGTGACCTGAAAAAATCAGGCATAGCTATCATTTATATCAGCCATTTTCTTGAAGAGATTCAGGAAGTTTGTGATTCCTACACCGTGTTGCGGGATGGTGAATCGGTCGGTTCCGGTCAACTTGAAGGAACTACAGAAGAAGAGATCGTTGCATTAATGGTGGGGCGATCTGTTGAAGAACTTTTCCCGCAGGTTCCGCATACTCCCGGTGATGTGATCCTGAAAATTGAAAATCTCTCAGGTTCCAGAATTCCCAAAGAGGTGACATTGGAATTACGCCGGGGAGAAATTCTCGGAATATCCGGCTTGGTGGGTGCAGGAAGAACCGAACTGCTTCGTTGTCTTTATGCTCTTGATCCGGTTCAGTCTGGCCAGGTGAAAATAAACGAGATGGCCCCTTCTTTTTCGCCCAGATCTCGAATCAATTCTGGAATGGGATTGGTTTCAGAAGATCGAAAAGAGGAAGGTCTTGCCCAAACGCGTTCCATTACTGATAACATCACATACAGCAAACTGTTTCCTTATTCTCGTTGGGGTTGGTTAAATCTTCGTAAACGAGAAAACAAAGTTGAAGGCTGGATGAAGACGATGCATGTGAAAGCGCGGTCTCAGCATCAACCGGTATCCGATCTTTCGGGTGGAAATCAGCAGAAGGTTGCCATCGCTCGTGTTTTACATCAGGATGCAGACATTCTTCTTCTGGATGAGCCGACGCGCGGAATTGATGTCGGAACAAAAGCAGAAATATACAGGCTGATGGGAGAGTTAGCAGCTAACGGAAAAGCAATAATTTTTGTCAGTTCTTATTTAACGGAATTACTCGCGGTTTGTGATCGCATTGCTGTTATGTCT
>JAJRVU010000548.1 GCA_024277145.1 Planctomycetota bacterium | reverse complement strand
TTTTCCAATGGTGACATCAGGTCCGACATAACAGAAGGGACCGATTTCTACATCATCACCCAATTGGGCTTTAGGATGAACTTCAGATAACTTGGAAACTCTAATGGACATGACGACATCCTTGTCGCTGAACAATTTTGATCTAAACCCACTATGGGTGGCTATTGCCACTATTTTTTACTGTATCTATATTTATTATCGGTCAATCATGGCTGAAACATTCCAATAATTTCAATTTCAAGCAACCTGTTGATCACCTGAATTGAACTGGGCGGAATGAGTCAATTTAATCTGTCGAACCATCTCTCGATTGAGTTGATGCCCTGAACGAAATGCACTGAAATGACCGACCAAATCACAACCCAGCAGTGCTAAATCCCCCAGACAATCAAGGACTTTATGACGGGCACATTCATTTGATGCCCGTAATGTGTTATCTATAATACTTTCTGGTCCAAAAACCAAGAGATCTTTGGCAGTTGTTCTCAATCCAAAGCCTTGTGAACGTAAAGCTTCCACTTCTGCTTCGAGAACAAATGTCCTCGCAAAGGCAATTTCCTTCAAAAATGTCTCAGGAGTCAGTTCAAAAGAGGCTTTTTGTTCAGGTATCGGTGAAGTTTCACCATAGTTGAGATGATATTCGATGACTAAAGAAGGCGTTTTAACCGGTTTTGCATCAATTCCTGTTTCTCCTGCTTTGTCCTGAACCTGAACCGCCTGATTAAGAACGATACATTTTCGGGGTTCTGTCTGAGAAACAATTTTTGCATCAAGCAAAGCTTCTGCAACTTCCAATGAAGATCCATCACAGCCGGGAAGTTCCGGGCCGTTAATTTCAATCAGGCAATTATCAATATGAAGACCGGATAATGCTGCAAGAACATGTTCTGTCATTTCAACAGAAACGCCATCCCGTTCAACCGCTGTTCTTCTCTGACGATGAACAGTGAAGTCAATGGTTGCTGGAATTGGCTTGGAGTCAGGAACATCAATTCTTTGAAAAGCGATGCCATGATTTTCAGGAGCAGGCAGAAAGCGAACGGTCACATCTGAAGCAGTAAAAAGACCTATTCCTTTTACTTCTGCAGAAGTTTCTATCGTTTGCTGTGTCCTTAGAATCATCATTGCTCCAACAGGAAATGAAAGCAGATGGGGAACTCAAAGTGAATTTCCAGATTCACAATGAATTCCCGATTGCTTTTCTCATTGCCCGATTACTTTAGCAATTGATTGTCAACATTTAAATGTTGTTTAACAAAGAATTACTGTTTTGTACTTCGTTTTTTGCCAGTAGCACTACGAGTACGCGTTTTCGAACCACTAGATTTTTTATATCTAGAATTAAGAGCATTCAAAACCTTTTCAGTAATATCGTTACCTTTCTGATGGTAAACAACCTGACGGTTCATTCCACTCAAAATTTGTTTTGGATCTTCCGCTTCATTGAGATCCTGGCGGTTAAATCGAAGTATCAGGTCGTAATGGAACTGAGCTGCTGCCAGATCAATCACTTCTTTGACTTCGATGTAAATCGCTTTGTAGATTTTTGACTGTTTCCGCATGAATTCGCGTTCAGCCACTTTACGGAATGCTGCCAGGTCAGAAGAAGCACTTGCCAGTTCCTTTTCCTTAGCTGCATAATCAGGGCTGGAAGATTTCAGGGCTTGAAGCTGCCCTCCGATAGCCTTGATATCTTCAAGCATCTGCTTGCCTTCGGTATCTTTGACTTTCATTTCTTTTCCGAGAAGTTCAAGAGAGTCTTTGAACCGGTCATAGTTTTTGAATATGTAAGCCATATCAACCAGGCCGACTCGGTGAGGTGATGATTTGGATTGAGAGTATGCAGTGTTTGTAAAACAGAGCATTCCTGTTAAGACCATCATCGTAGTTGTTGACAAAATAAATTTTTTCACGGCTTATGCACTCCTTTGCTTTGCCGATGACCTTTCCCGAAGAAATTTCGAGTTAAATCATTACAATTGTGAGAAAAGATGTCTCAATCAATTTAATAAACTTGAAAATCACAATGATTCACAAAATTTAAACAGTTCCCGCTAAATACGTTGAGACATAAAGTCGTAATTTCATCGGGTAGAGAATGAGCAGCGTATTTTGCATAGAGTTGAAATTTCGTCAATACGAGACTGAACTGTTTGAGCTATTAAAACACGAGAAAACAGAAATTCATTGCATTAATGTAACGGTATTGAAAATTTTTCAATTTTATTAATAAGCTAGAGTTCCTATATTTACAATGCTTTTTCTTTTGATGGTGAATGCTATCTAAAAATGGGCGAATCAGAACAGATTCGTTCAGGCGAGGGCATGGCACTATTGCTTTAATGATCTCTAGGCGTGTTTTGAATATTCTGCTACAACGACCACTCACATACATTAAATATCTACGATTCTAGCAAACATTCATCACCGATCAAAAAAACATTTCCTCTTCGGGCCACCCTGAATTTAATTTATATCATTTTCATTATTCAAAAATACAAGCGGTCCTTAAACATTCCAATTAATTCCACACGCAATTGAATTGAGTAAAATCAATTTCAGTTCCATTTCTTACAACGATAAAAAGCTGTTTCATTCAATAGCAATATCACATCCTTAATCAATTCCATTCCGACTCAGGGTATTCATTATCATGACTGCAAAATATAAAAATAATTCAGCCATTACACTTATCATCTGGTGCAGTTCGTTCCTCTCCCTTGTTGTCATTCTTGCATGGGAATTCGGCTGGGTTTCGACTGATGTTCCACAAGCGAAAATATCGAATGGTCAGACGAAACAGATCGCTGAAAAAGACAAAATGAAACTGACGGATGAAATCACTAAAGCTGAAGAAATTAAGTTTAAACAAGGTAAAAACAAGAAGACAGCTTCTGAGATTTCTAATGAAGAAATTGAAAAACGATTGCTTGCAAAAGCAAATCCTCAATCAGCCACCGCAAAAAAAGAATCAGTAAAGAAAAAACCTGTCAAGGCAAAAGTTGCTAATAATAAACCTGCTTCGAAAAAATCTGTTCCAATTAAACCATTAAAGCCAGTTGAGAAAAAAATTGTTCTTGCCAAAGCAGAAAAAATCTCCAAAGAACCAGCCATCCTGAAACCAGCTAAAGCAAAACCTATTTCACAAGTTGCCAATAAGCAAAACAGCACATCTAATAAAGAACCTCAAAAAACTCAACTGATTTCGTTTGAACAAACCGCCTCAATCAATCCACCAAAAATCGAATTAGATAATAACACGGCTGGCAATAATATTGTTTTTCCGGAGGACTCAAGTTCCAATGAAATATTGAATCTGGATGATGACACATTTACCCGGAAAGAAAATCTTCCAGCAGAAATTGTTGAGATTGATCAACTGCTGAAAAAAGGAAAATATATTGCAGCTCACCGAAAACTCTCCAGTTACTTTTTCAGGCGACCAGAGTTAAGAGAGTTTGTGCTTCCGCGAATCGAAACCAATGCTCATCGAATTTATTTCTCTCCCCAGCCACATTTCATGAAGCCCTATCTTGTGAAACCGGGAGAGCATCTTTCACAGATTGCAAAAAAATATCACGTCCCCTGGCAGTACCTGGCGAAGCTGAACCAAATTGAACCAAAGCGAATTCAACCAGACCAGCAACTGAAAGTAATCAAAGGGCCATTTTCTGCACTTGTTGATCTGGGCGAATATACTGTTTCAATTCATGCTCATGGATATTTTGTTTGTCAATATCCTGTTGGTGTTGGAAAAGATAACTCAACACCGATTGGAAAATTTGCAGTCCTGAATAAAGTTGCTAATCCTCAATACACCAATCCTCAGGGAACTGTGGTTGAGGCAGACGATCCGAAGAATCCCCTGGGAGAACACTGGATTGATCTGGGGAACAGCTATGGAATTCATGGCACGATTGATCCGGGTTCCATCGGTAAAAATGAATCTCGTGGATGCATTCGAATGAGAAATGAAGATGTTGAAGAGGTCTACAACCTTCTCACTATTGAGTCAGAAGTTGTCATTCGTCGTTGACATGAATTTGCAGAGATAACAGGAATCACAGATAGACTCTAACCGCTTATATTATTCATGAGAACGGATTAGTTGAACCACTGATTGTAACAGAATTAAAGTGGCTTGTTTTTGACGATAAAGCCTGAGTTTGGTTTCTGATTTCAATGCGGTTTCCAGATCTGAATTATTTGTAAGCCAATGTGGTGACACCACTGTTTGGAAAATTGTTTCATTTTTCTGCCTGCAACTCATTCCAATATAAACAAGTCCATCCTGATCATCGGGTGCATTCGGTCCGAGATGCCCGGTTATGCTGGCTGAAATATCTGCCTGTGGCGTTTTTGTTAAAACTCCTTCAGCCATTTGATGAGCAACAATTTCGCTGACAGGTCCGGGATCAATCAGTATTTCAGGATCAATCTTCAGCCAGTTTTCTTTGGTTTCAATCTGGTAAACAACAGCCGACCCGCAATGCCATTGTGATATTCCGGGAATTTGCGCCAGCAACGCAGAGACTAATCCTGCAGTGCAGCTTTCCGCAAACACAATTTTAATCTGCTTCTGGTCCAGAATCTCAGCCAGTTCAGAAGCTGCCTTTTCTGCATCAATCTGTATTTGTTCCAAGGATGAGAACATTTTTAAATATGCTTTCGGTTTTTATTTTAAGTCTTTTATTTCAGGTTTGAATTCCTGCATCAATTCTCTCTACAATGGTGGAATGAATCAAGAGAAAAATATCACTCATGCTCGATTTGAATTCATTGATGAATCTCATCTTCATCAACTCAACCAGAATCCGCATTCAGCAATCTGGTTAAAGGATCATCATGAGAATTCAGCAGAGTCAATCAAACCCCCGGAAGGGCTATTACCCGGAACCTTTAACCCTCTACATAGCGGTCACCAGAAACTGAAAACGGTTGCAGCGAATATCCTTGAATGCTCAGTCGAATATGAATTTTCTATTTGCAATGCAGATAAACCACAGAATGATTTCCCAGATCTTTTGAATCATTTTAAACAGTTTTCTGGAAAGAGCCTGCTTTTGACAAACGCCCCCACATTTCTTGAGAAAGCAAAACTTTTCCTGGGAACGGTTTTTATTGTTGGAGTGGATACAGCAAGACGGATTCTTGATCCCCGGTTTTATGAAAACAATCATGATAAAATGATTGATTCGTTGAACCTGATTCATGAGCTTGAAAGTCGATTTCTTGTTGCTGCCAGAAAAATGGATCGGAAAATTCTTGAACTGGATGACCTCTCTGTGCCTGCGTCCCTCAACCATCTTTTTGAATCGATTCCCCAACCTCTTTTCTACTATGATATTTCATCGACAGAAATTCGTAATAAAAATGATTCATCGACTTTGCCCGATTCCATTTGAATTCAGACAGGCAAAAACGGTTTCTTGATAATTTATTCAAGCTGTTTTATTCAAACAGTGGAAATCAGGTTGAAGCGGGAAACGGGATAAAGTCGAATGGGTTTATAGAGAAAACCAATTCCAGTTATTATTCGGTTAAGCCATGAAGTCAATTCGGATTTTTAATTCAAGTCGTTTACTCATTACAGGTTGGGTTCTCTCTTCACTGCTTTTTGCCTCTGGATGCTGCTGTAATTCCATGGTTGATTATTATGGATGCAAGATCGACAGCGTGAACGACCATCTTTCCGAAATCGATTTCGACCATTTTTACCATGCGGAATGGGATGTTTCTCGAATTGGGCAACCCGACTGGTGTCAAAGCCGGCTGAACCAAAAACTCTGCCCTGAATCATGCAGATGTAATTCATGCTATGAATCCAGCGAATAACGTGATGACTTATTGCTGAATCTGCTGGTCAAATCTCTTTTCTTAGCGCGCTGGTTATTATTTCTTGCCAGACCTTCCTTTTGCTTCTCATGCCTTGAATTCCGGCATAATTAATTTACTCTAAAATACTTCTGATGCGAAAATTCAAAAACTGAATTGATCTTAATAAAACGGTTGTGGAAGCCGTAACGATTATGCCGATTTTAATTTTGTCGCTTGTAGAGACTTTCTACCAGTAAGAAATTTTTTTCAGTCAACCGGACTATGTCTGGAATTGATGTCGCTGAAAAGAAAAACATAAATCAATACCTATATTCCAGCCTCGGGGGGGGCCCGGATCGGATTTCTGGCTTGTTCAGAATCCTTTCTGGCAGGAAGGATATATTTGATGTTTCAGCAGATTGCCTGGCGCACAGGCATGGAATCACGGTTAAAAAAGCAGGCTTATTTTCTGCCTACCTGTTTAAAACCGTTTGTGATCTGTCTGGTTATTACTATGACAGGAATCGTTGCAAATGCTGATTCTCCTGAAAAAGTGATTCAGTCAGCCTATTCCATTGATAACACAGTCAATAAAAATATTGCTCCTGAAAATAATACGGAAGCAGTTCAAACACAATTTTCACGAAGAAAAAAAACGCGGAAGAAAAAATCGACTAATGATCAACAGATAGATTATTCCCAGTTCGTGAAAGTTATCTCAAAAGGAAGTTCCAGGCGATCTGCCAGAAAAAAAGGGTTGGCATCTCTCCCGTTGAATCAGCTTTCTTCAGAAAATAGAGCGAAGGCAAACAATGTTCTTCGAAAAGTGAGCATGTATCGTGAACTCCCTGTGATTTCCCTGAACAGTGACCATGATGTCTATCAATATTTTTTGAAGAACCCGGATGTGGCTGTTGAAATCTGGAGGGTCATGGGGATTTCCAAATTCCAGATGTGGCAGGTTAATGACCACGCTTATGGAGCGGATGCAGGTGATGGTTCCAAAGGGGATGTTGATGTGCTTTATCGAACCCCGACGGAAAGCCTGATTGTCTGCAACGGAGTTTATGACAGCCCGTTTCTTGTCAAACCAATTGCTGCACGGGCGTTGATGTATCTAGAATCAAACTACCAATACGATCAACAGAAAAATCCCATTGTCACGCACAAAATGAGATTGTTTATTTCATTTCCTTCTCAAACAATTGGGGCCGCTGCCCGGATTATTTCACCTGTCAGCAACATGATCATCGACAAAAACTTCCACGAAGTCAGCCTGTTCCTTCACATGATGACCCGTTCCATGTCAGAACATCCTGAATGGGTTGAGCAGCTTACCGGCAAGATGGATGGCGTTATGGATTTTCGTAAACAGAAGTTGCTTAAACTGACTTCAAAAGTTTACCAGGAAAATAAGAAGCTGAAAATTTCTCAAGCGGGGGGAATATCAGCCAATTCTAACAAACTGGCTGCTCGCAAAAATTCAAACGTGCTGCGTTAATCTGTTACTGCCTAAGTCGCAGTTTTACTCCTGGCGATTTTGTGGTCTCTGTTTCTCTTTAGGTTTGAACAGGGTTCCAAGAATAAGGGCAGCAATTCCAAGCGGAATCAGGATGATAAAAAATTTCAGCCTGACTCGCGTCAAGATGATCAAACCTATCAGCAATCCCCAGGCAACTGTTGGGGAAACATTTGCCCAGGCCGCTTTCTGATTTTTTCCCGGTAAAGCCAGGCAAACAGCTGAACATAAAACCCCCACTCTCAGCAATCCGGGCATCCAGAGGTTCGTTTTTCCGCTCACCAGAAAAACAATCAACGCCAGCGTCAGGCAGATGATCGCAATGATCCCAACTTTCAGTCGAGTGATTTCTACTTTGTCAGATTTCTGGTTCATAAAAGACTGATTGTTCGTTGGAAAAGTATTACGGAGAATTCATGGTCAGGCGATTGATGCCGTTTATTATACTTCAAGACGAGACTGGAATCACGGCTGTTTTGTGAATAAATTATCCGGATTTCCGAGAGTCAAATCGTGTTCGTTTCCTGTTTGACATAATTACACTGCTTGAATGACACATCTTACATTTATTTGGAAACGAATCATTCTTCAACCTGCAAAACGGGGGCATCTTCCTCTCTCCAGGTCTTTCTTCCTGAATTAATTTCATTAGTACACTACCAGAAAAATATTTGCTGGATTCATACCACATTCCTGATATTTTTGTTGTAAACAGAGTTCAAACGAGTATGGTATTGCTAAATAATTGGCTTTATTTTGTTTCATACTCTTTTGAAACACCTGAAGTCGTTTCGTTGGTTCCATTGCTTATATTCAGGATTGCTTGTTACCAGGAGAGGATGACCTGAATTCAAGTTATTGTGATCTATCTAAAAGGAATTAAGATGATTTGTGGCCACAATGGGCGAGTTTTGATTGATTAAGACCGAAATTTCACGATCCCGTTTTGCATTACCGATGGAAATGTCTCCCGGTTTGAGGCAACGACGAGAAAAAGCAAGTTATGGGTAAAAGAAAGTTATTCTAAATAATGCTTTCTGAAATTCTACCCAATAGAAAGACGATACCCTCCCCCTCACTAATTTTTGTATTCACTAAGGAGAAAAAAATGTACAAAGATAAATCTTTATTCGTAAAGATGAAATTCCTGTCTCTATGTAGCCTCGGTTTCATTGTTGCTCTGACAGGTTCAACGAAAACAATCGCTGAAGATGTTGTTGCCAAAAAAGCTGTGACAAAAACAGTCACTCCCGCCAAAAAAAAGAAATTTCCTGAATGGACGGAAGTGATTAAAGGGACGAAAAAAATCGAAGGATTGTTCCCACTCCATTACAGTAAAAAAGAACAAAAGCTGTTTATGGAAATCAGTAAATCTCAATATGAGAAAGAGCTGATTTTGCCAATTTCTATTGCAAAAGGAACAGGATCATTTTTTCTGGGTGGCCAAACTCTGAATTTTGGAGACCAGTGGATCATCAGTTTTCGACGATCAGCAAATCGAATTCTTGTTGTCAGACGAAATGTTCGATACAAAGCAACTTCGGGAACTCCACAAGCTGATGCAGTTGATTTAACTTACAGTGATAGCATTATCAAAGCGTTGCCTATTAAAAGTGAATTAAGTGGTGGAGACAAAGTCCTGGTCAGTCTTTCAGATTTATTCATGACGGACCTTGCAGGAATTGGTGTTAGTCCTGATTCTTCGAGAAGTACATGGGGGGAAATCAAAGCGTTTCCTGGCAATGTTGAAATCGAACTCAATGCTGTTTTCAGCTTTCCTTATTACTACTACTGGTTTTTTGGCGATAACACCATTCCAGATATGCGGGGAGCCCAAGTCACTTTGCATTATGGATTATCCTATCTCCCGAAATCCAGCTTCAAATCACGCGTGGCAGATGACCGTGTCGGGCATTTCCTGACAACACTTCATGATTTTTCAAAGGACACTAACCTGACCCCGAAAGTCCGTTATATTCGCAGATGGAACCTGGAGAAAGCCGATTCCAGTGCAAAAATGTCTCCCCCTAAAAAACCAATTATTTTCTGGATTGAAAAAACGGTTCCAAGAGAATACAGGCCCTATGTTCGAAGCGGAATTCTTGAATGGAACAAGGCTTTTGAAAAATTGGGTTATATCGAAGCGATTCAATGCAGGGATCAGCAGGAGACAGATGATTTTGATCCGGAAGATATTCGATACAATACATTCAGATGGATTGCAACTTCCAGGGGATTCGCAATGGGTCCTTCCCGAATGAATCCCAAAACTGGAGAAATTCTTGATGCGGATATTATTTTTGATGAAGGAATGATTCGTTACTGGCGAAGAGAATACCTTTTGAATAAAGGAATTCCCCAAGGTGTCGAGTTGTTACATAATGGACACCAACAGGCATTCATGAAAATTTTCTCACCACAAATTCCTTTTTACATGCAATCTGAAAAAAGAGTCCGACACTTGTTCAATCATTTGAAAGAGAGCGAAAAG
The DNA here is from genome assembly GCA_024277145.1 of Planctomycetota bacterium. Lineage (GTDB taxonomy): Bacteria > Planctomycetota > Planctomycetia > Planctomycetales > Planctomycetaceae > JAJRVU01. Next base: position 14,221 of record JAJRVU010000548.1, on the reverse strand, counting down.
AATTCAAAGACATCACACTATGCCTCTTTTTCAAGTCATAAATTGCTAAAAAACAATGGTTCGTGCCAATGCTGCATGATGGGACACGGGATGCAAAGGCAGTTAGGTTTAATTGCTTCTGTGATGGCGGCTAAAGGAAAACTTGCTCCTGGTGGGAAAATTCCACCTGAGTTTATTGGACAGGCAATCAAGGAAGTGGTTATGCATGAAGTCGGCCACACGCTTGGACTGCGTCACAATTTCAAGGCCAGTACCATCATGACACTTGAACAGCTGAATGATCCGGCTATCGTCAAAGAAAAGGGATTGAGTGGATCGGTAATGGATTATAATCCGGCTTATTTTGCTCCCGAAGGAAAAAAACAGGGAGACTATTTTTCTCAGACTATTGGACCTTATGATTACTGGAGCATCGAATATGCTTATAAAACAATCAAAAGTGATGAGAAAAAAGAGCTCAAAAAAATTGCCAGCCGTGCACCGGAACATGACCTGATCTATGGCACTGATGAAGATATGTTTTTGAGTCCTGACCCCAGGATTAACGCTTACGACCTTGGTGATCCTTTAAACTTTGCAAAAAGTAGAATCGAACTTGTCAAGAAATCAATGAAAGGTATTGAAAATACGGTTGTTGAAAAAGGTGACGGTTGGCAACGTGCACGTGAAGCTTTCTCCATGTTGCTGAGTGAACTTTATTCTGCAACTTATCTCAGCTCTCAATATATTGGTGGTGAATATAATAACAGGGCGCATAAAGGTGATCCTAATGCCAAACCGCCTCTGGAATTAATTCCTTTGGCCAAACAAAGGATGGCTATTAAACTGATTCAGGATGAAATCCTCTCAGGTAAAGCTTTTGATTTTTCTCCTGAACTCTTGAAGAGATTGGCACCTGAATATTACATGGACAATTTTTTCTTCTATTACAGTAACTATCAGTATCCGGTTTATCGAACAATTCTTTCCATTCAGAAAATTGCGCTTTCACGATTCTTGAATGGAAGAACTCTCGCCTCGATTCAAAACATGCAACTGCATGCAGCTAAAGGGGAAGATGTTCTCAAAATCTCTGAAATCTTTGAAGCGCTCACCAGTTCAATCTGGACGGAAATTCCGAATGAGGTCAAAGCTGATAAGGAGACGACCATTGAACTCAATACCATTCGGCGTAATCTTCAAAGGGAATATATTAAACGTTTATCCAATTTAACAATTGGAAGAAAGCGTTCCATGTACTTCTGGGATTTTTATGATTACTTCTATTATGGTTCCGGTAATTCGACTCCTGCAGATGCAAAAAGTCTGGCTCGGTATCATCTTACCCAGATTTCCACCCGTATTAATAATTCTCTGAATTCTGATAAAGTGAAGATGGATGTATTAACGCGTGCTCACCTTTCAGAAACTCAGAATCGAATTTCAAAGGTGCTGGAGGCATCTTTAGATATTAATGATTAAGAATGATTCTCATTCTCGGGATGGAACCGGGTGATGGAATTTAATTCAACTTGAACCCTGTTTAATCAATAAGTCGTGGTGGAATTCTTGTTCCACTACGGCTTGTTTTTTTTAGATTCCATATAGAACTGAATAAACCAGGCGGGAAATGAACATTTATTGTAACTCTTACAAGTCTTCTAACGGGAAACGTATGGATTTGTACAAGTCGACTGGACAAACTTTAATCTTTTTATTAAAAAACTGCCCGATCATATCAAATAATCAATCCTGATTATCTTTCCATCAATTTACATTCAACAATACGGAGTCATCAATGCCACCAGAAGCGGGAGGTGCGCTAGGAATGTTTGCGCGTTACCGGGGTTTACTCTTTCCAGTGTTGATCATTGCATCAATCCTGGTCATCATCACCCCTCTTCCTCCATTCCTGATGGATCTTCTGTTAGCGTGTAACATCACGATTGCTGTGATGATTTTATTGACGACTATTTATGTGAGTCGTCCTTTGGAATTCAGTGTTTTTCCCGCAATTTTGCTTGGAACAACGCTCTCCCGGCTTGTCCTTAATGTCGCTTCCACACGATTAATTTTAACGCGCGGTGGATCCAACCAAACCGGTGCAGCGGGTGGAGTGATTGAAGCATTCGGGGAATTCGTAGCGGGTGGAGATATTGTTGTCGGATTGATTATTTTCATCATCATCGTGGTGATTCAGTTTTTAGTCATCACCAAAGGTGCAACGCGAATCAGTGAAGTTGCAGCCCGGTTTGCATTAGATGGAATGCCCGGAAAGCAGATGGCAATTGATGCAGACTTGAATGCAGGGCTGATTACCCAGGAACAGGCAAAAAAACAACGTGAAGAAGTGACCGAACAAGCGGATTTTTACGGGGCAATGGATGGTGCCAGTAAGTTTGTACGGGGTGATTCCATTGCAGGAATTATTATTACCCTGATTAATATTGCTGGTGGGATCTATATCGGAATGGTCCAGAACGGCTTGGACTTCGCAACTGCTGTTCAGGTTTTTACCAAACTGACGATTGGTGATGGACTTGTGACACAGGTACCTGCATTTCTGATTTCTCTTGCTGCTGGTTTGATTGTTACTCGAACATCTGCAAAAAGTTTCCTTCCGGGCGAAGTGATCAACCAGTTATTCATGTATCCTGAAGCAATGTTTTTAGCGGGTGCGTTTTTGATAGCACTGGCATTTACCGGATTACCAGCCACTCCCATGATGGTTCTTGCAATCGCCTGTTTTGTCACTGGATTCAAATTAAGAAACACAAAAATTGAAGAACACCATCAAGAGGAAGTCGCGCAACAGGAAAAAGAAATCAAAAAGCCTGAACCCAAACCTGAAGATCACCTGCAGGTTGATCCATTGGAATTGGAACTGGGCATGGGATTGATTCGACTGGCTGATCCCGGTTCAGGAGGCGATCTTCTGGAGCGTGTGAAAAGAATTCGGCATCGAATTGCACAGGAATTAGGAATCATTCTTCCAAAGGTCCGAATTCGGGATAACATTCGACTTGATCAAAAACAGTACCAAATCAAAATTCGTGATGTCCCCGTTGCCTGGGGTGAAGCTTTTTCCGATGGATACCTGGCAATTGATACCGGGGCAACATCAGGTGAAATTCCCGGAATTGATACAAAAGAACCTGCTTTCGGACGACCTGCTAAATGGATTGAAGTCAACCAGAAAGAGCGAGCGGAGCTACGTGGTTACAATGTAGTCGAGCCTTCTGCTGTACTGATTACTCATTTGACAGAAGTTGTTCGCGAACACTCTGCTGAACTTCTTTCCAGGCAACAGATTCACCAATTGCTGGACAACCTGAAAGAGACATCCCCGAAAATTGTTGAAGAACTAATCCCGGACGTTTTAAAAACATCTCAAATTCATCAAGTCCTGACAAATTTACTTCAGGATCGGGTTCCCATCAGAGATTTGGAACAGATTCTGGAAACACTTGGCGATTACGCAGACCGAACCAAAGACCTGGGAATCCTGACCGAATATGTTCGACACGCTTTGTCGAGAACAATCTGCCAGCAATACCGGGATCGCAATCGAATCATTCGGTTAATCACAATTGATCCCTCCTTGGAAGACATTCTTGCAGCTGGTTTTGATTATACGGAGCGTGGATTGGTCATCAAGTTGTCTCCCCAGATTTCCGATTTGGTCGTCAACGGAATTATAGATAATTTACAACCACTTGTTTCACAGGGGGATCATCCTGTAATTCTTTGTGCAAATCCACAAATAAGACTGGGATTAAAAAATATCACTTCTTCAGCCATTCCCAAACTCGCGGTTCTGAGTGTCGTAGAAATTACTCGTGATACCGAAGTGGAATCATTAGGACAGGTTGGAATTGACATTCTTCAAGGGGTGATATTAGGAAATCCTTCTGCTGATAATTTTAGTGAACAAAATGTATAACAATTCAAAGTAAAAGCTCCTGATGGCACGCGAATAAAATCGGGAATTATAAAAAAATACAAAAGGATGAAAACATGTCGAACGTCCAGATATTTAAAGCAGAAACGATGCAAGCTGCTCTGGATTTGGTCCGTGAAAATTTAGGTTCGGACTCTGTCATTCTTCATACACGCCAGTTATCCCGGAAGCATTGGTTGCCGTGGAAAAAACCGATTGTTGAAGTGGAAATCACTGCGAGCAAAGAGATGCAACCGCAATCACAAATCCGGTCGAAAAAAAAACTGACCCATGCATATAAAGATCATGATCAATTAAACAAAAAAAATGGTCAAGCAGCCGGAAATAATCGCAAACAGAAATATTCTTCTGAACAGACGATACAAAAAGAATCGGTCGCATCCCGGCTGACTTCGGGAAATCAGAATTACGATGAGCTTGATTCTGTATCAATCTCACCTCAGCTTAAAAAGATGGTATCTAGTCTTTCGACTGCCCCTGCTCCCATCCCTCAGGCTCCTTCGGTTTCTAAAACAGAAAAACGTCCTCAGCGACGTGTGAATCAAAATCAATCTGCACCCCCCAAACGAGCAGTTACTCAAAGAAGTAATCGTTCCTCCGCAGAAAGAAACAGAACTCAAACGGGTAAAAGGGCAACCCAAACCCGGCCAAAAAACAGGGCTTCAGAAATCACAGCCCCTCAAATTTCAACGCAAACACAAATTCCGGGATTTGATTTGGGTAGTATGAATGAATTTGCTTCCAAACTGGAAGCGATTGAAAAAATGATCCAACATATCGGGCGAAATCAGCAGGCTGCTCCGGTTTCAAGTGAAGTCCCTAACGAAGTGTTCCAGATTTATTCGGAACTGATTGATTCAGGAGTGGATCATGAAACTGCGAGGGCATTTGTCATTCACCTTAAAGAGCAGGCAACCGCTGAACAATTGGAAGATTACCAGGAAGCAAAGAAGCTTTTGACTTCTCTGGTTGAATCGACAATCAAAGTCAGCGGACCTATTGAAACCCATTCCGGAAAAAGAAAAATCGTTGCTCTTGTCGGAGCAACAGGCGTTGGAAAAACAACGACTCTTGCAAAACTGGCAGGAAACTTTCGGTTACGAAGCAAAATTAAAGTGGGGTTGGTCACTGTTGATACTTATCGTGTTGCTGCAGTTGATCAGTTACGAACTTATGCAGAAATTATTGATCTTCCGATGAAAGTTGTGAAAAGTCCTTCCGAAATGAGACAGGCTATTGACGATTTTACCGGCTTGGATCTGATCCTGATTGATACAGCAGGAAGAAGCCCGAGAGATGAGTTACAAATTCAGGAATTGAAATCAATTCTTGCAGAAGCCCGGGTTGACGAAGTTCACCTTGTCATGAGTATGACGTCAAGCATTCAAACGTTAAAAGCAACCATCCAGAAATTTGCCCCTGCCAATCCAACATCTTTGATCATGACAAAACTTGATGAAGCTGGCGGAATGGGTCCGTTGCTATCATTGATGCATCAGGTTTCTCTGCCGATTAGTTATTTAACAATGGGACAGGATGTTCCCGACGATATAGAACCGGGACAGCCTGCTCGAATTGCAAGATTAATCACCCGGAAAGAAAATCTCTTCCCTGCATATTAAAAATCATTTCCCATATTTTTAATTCGTATAGTTAACATTTCATAAAGGTTATTGCACAGTGGCAATTGTTCGTGATCAGGCAAAAGTCCTTCGAGGACTGATGGCAAAGTTAAAAAAAGATCAGCCTGCAACGGGCGATTCTTTTGATCCGAAAGCTCCGGAAAAAAAAGAAAGAGCGCACACCATTGCCATCACAAGTGGTAAAGGGGGTGTTGGTAAATCCAATATCGCATTAAATCTGGCGATTGCACTTTCTGAAGCGGGAAAGTCCGTCTGCCTGTTTGATGCCAACCTGGGATTGGGGAACATTGATTTACTTTGCGGATTGAATGGGTACTGGAACCTTTCCCATGTGATGACAGGAGCCCGTTCTTTAAATGATATTATTCTGGACGGTCCACGAGGGATAAAAGTCATTCCCGGAGCCAGCGGATTTACAGATTTAATTGATTGCCCGGTCACCGCACAAAAAGAAATTTTGAATCAACTTATCGAAATAGCACAAAAAAATGAGTACCTGATTATTGATACCAGCACAGGGTTGTATCAACACACAAGACAGATCCTGGAATCTTCTGACCGTGTTATGGTCATTTCCACGCCTGAACCAACTTCGATCGCAGATGCGTATTCAACCATTAAAACCATCGGTTTCAATCAGGATATCAATCTTGAAGTCATCCTGAATCAGGCATTGTCAGCTCAACAGGCAAGCAAGATACTTGAACGAATACAACAGACTGCTAAGGTGTTGCTCAAAACCAGTTCAACGAACTCAAGCTATATTCCATACGATCAGAATGTAAGCCGAGCAGTGATCCACCGAAAACCTTTCATGGAGTATTATGCAAACAGCCCAGCTTCGAAAGCGATCAGGCAGATTGCATCCCGTATCATGAATGAATCCAAAATGTTTCCGAATAACAGTTCGTTCATTTCCCAACTCTGGCAGAAATCAAAAGAGAAATTATCAAAAGCAGCTTAGAGATATTGATATTTAATCCTTTAAAACAGCATGAAAACAAATCAATAAATAAGATTGTAAATCGGACAAAGAATCCAGAAAGCGAAAAAGTTATTCACAATTGATATATTAAGAACTCATTAAAAAGAGTATTCTTCTTCCTCACACAAATATTCATTTCCGAATGAATCACATCACATTTCCTACCTGATATTCAATCCTGAATATCATAAATCACATCTACAATTAATTTTACACTTATTCAGCAGAATTGATCTTATATCAAAACGAAGGACATTATTTGTCTGGTTTTGATTTGAGTAATCATTTTGTCTTTCAGGTTTAAGCATAGCGACTGTTTCAAATTAACTGAAATAGTTCGGTTTGCGTTTTTCCCTGAATCAATTTCTGTACATATTTTCTATCCAGTTTACTGAAACGAATTTAACCTGAAATTGAAATGTCAGGTTGGCGTGATTGCGCAATATAAAGGATTATAACAATGGATTCCGGTTAAGAGATTTATGAAAATGAACTGGATTAGTCAGGTACTAACGACCGATAACCAGAGAGTGGGAATTTTTTATTCCGTTTTCAAAATTAGATCTAAGATCATCAATATAAAACTTGATGGATTTAATTTTTAAGAATCAGAAATTCCTGTTCCTGAAACTTCAGACAAGACAATATCTGGAAATGAAATAGAACGTGTCGCACTGTGAATACAGTCGAGATACTACTTAAACCTTCTATAGCATTTTTAGAAACACTCTGATTCTGAATATTTCATACATGGTTATTGGAGCATATTATTGTGTGGGTTCAGTCAATCGCTCATCAGTTTGGAAGCCGAATGGCTTTGATCAGCGTATTCACAACAGCAATTCATGGAATAATGATTGGTTCAGGCTTTGAAGGAACAATTAAATCGACTTTTTTCATTGCAATAGCCTGCTATTTACTCGGGTTATTTGTCGGAGAGATGGGTCGAAGACTTGTAGAGGATCAAGTTCTAATGGAATTTGAAAAAGCTAAAGTCAATCAGAATTTAACACCCTGAAATAATTTATCACTGAATCATTTCTATAAATTTATAATAAGTCGTTGAAGAATCACCACGGAGGGATTAATGGCAACTAAGGTTTCCGAAGAAATAATGGAATTATGGCGGACCTATAAGAGCGATCAAACTGATCGGCTTTTAAGAAACAAGTTAATGGAAAACTACCTGCCACTTGTTCGTTATAACGCAGAACGTGTCTGGGCAAAACTCCCTGAGGGAGTTGATGTGAACGACCTGATATCAGCCGGCGTTTTTGGTCTGATGGATGCAATTGATGCATTTGACCTGGAACGTGGCGTGAAGTTTGAGACGTATTGTGTTCCCAGAATTCGGGGAGCCATGCTTGACGAACTTCGAACGATGGACTGGGTTCCACGTCTTGTAAGAAGCAAAGCCAGCAAACTTTCTGCTGCTACAAAACACATTGAAGCTAAAGTGGGACGACCTCCTTTAGATTCAGAAGTTGCTGAGAGAATGGAGTTATCTCCCGAAGAGTTTGAAAAACTGAAGACGGAAGCCAACGCAACCAGTCTCGTCAGTTTGAATAAAAAATGGTACGAAACCGACAGCTACAAAGACGTTCGAGAAATTGATATTCTTGAAGACATCAAAGGTGAAGACCCCACAATCAATATTCAGAAACGTGACCTGATGAGATTGGTTACAAAAGGTCTCAACCGAAATGAACGCCTTATCATTATTCTTTATTACTATGAAGAATTAACGATGAAAGAGATTGGTAACACTTTAGGACTTTCTGAATCTCGCGTAAGCCAGATGCATTCCAGCATTGTCAATCGTCTTAAGGGACACCTCAAGCAGAGACGTCCTGAATTCGGGTAAGCAAAATAATTGCGAACCTCAACATACATTAAAAACACCTCTGATAATATTTCGGAGGTTTTTTAATGCGCTGCATATTGATTCGTTGATCTCGTAATGTGGAATGACTACATTAAAATGTAAACTGCGTTAGTTGCGTGAACCGCAAAAACTGAACGGATAAAGGAATATTTTGACCATTATTTTTGTAGATGCAGATGCCTGCCCTGTGAAAACAGAGATTAATCGTGTTGCAAAACGGTATGAACTCTCCGTCAAGTTGGTTGCCAACATTCCGATGAACGTTCCGGAGGCAAGCTGGATAGAATTTATCCTTGTGAAGCATGGTGCTGATGCTGCAGACGATTGGATTGCAGAGAATGTTTCTGAAAATGATATTGTGACGACGGCTGATATTCCGTTGGCGGCGCGATGTCTTGAAAAAAAAGCAGCGGTGATCGATTTCCGGGGAAAAGCATTCACGGAAGATGGAATTGGCGCAGCGCTTGCCAGCAGGGAATTGATGAACCAGTTACGTGGAGATGGACTTATAACAGGTGGTCCTGCTCCTTTTGGAAAACAGGACCGTTCCCAATTCCTTCAAAGACTGGACCAGACGATCCAGTCTCTCAGAAGAAAACGATAAAAAGTGTAGGTTCTGCTTTGCAGACTTTAAACAAATGAAAATGTCTCACGCAGAGTTCGCAATCGTAGGGTCTGCTGTGCAGACCATAAATAAAGACTGTGTAGGTCAGGCTGTAGCCTGACGAATAGGAATTGGTGAGAAAGGGGTGGCCCGACCAACTTGTTTGGTTGGGTGCCGAAGGCACATGAAGGATCACCTTTATCGTTCAATATTTTTCAAACGTTGAATGTATTGTCACACCCATATTCTATAGACCGTATTAAAAGCCGTTGATCACTTCACCACCGGCGAATGTCATTAATGACCGTATGGTATCTTTATTAAGATCGACACTGATAAATAGAACAGATCCATCTGCTAAAAGTATATTGAAACCACCCGGTCTTAAATTCCCCAAGCCAGTCATGGGTTTTTCAGGATTATAACTGAGGTCTTCCGGCTTGGTCCAGATCACTGCCTGATCTTCATCCGCTTCCACAGCAATGATTGTGTTTGAAGTACCATCTGTGAGTGCACGAATACGTAAGCCTTCTTTTCCTTCGAACAGGGTTCCTTTTCCGACAGGAAGGAGAAAGTTCGTTTTATAATTTTTTTCCTGGAAATTGGGGTTTTGATAAGTCATTGGCATTTGAAAAATCAGTTTTTTGTTATGTTTGCTGTCCCACGGTTCATCCAGTTTGAATTGGTCATAAAGGTCTTTCTGGTCAAGGAATGGCAAAATATGAACACGCCAGCTTAATAAAGATTTTCCATTTGCATCAAAACTGGCACGAGCAGGAAATATATTGTAAACATCATGGTAGTTATGAAAAGCCAGACCAATTTGCTTAAGAACATTCTTTGATTGTGTTCTTCGGGCGGCGGTACGGGCTTGCTGAACAGCAGGAAGCAGCAATGCCATCAAAACACCTGCTGTGCTTGCATGAGACATTGTGTCTCCTTTTCCTTCCAGATAGAGCTCCTTTCCTTTTCGGATCGGGCGGAGTGCATTTGCATAATATTCAGAAATTCGTTTCATATATTGAGCCATTGCTCGTTCAACCGGTTCCGGTCTGTCTGCAGGCATTCGGCCTATGAATTCTTTCTGAATATCAGCGATTGCTTTGTTCAATACAGATTCCAGCATTTCAGTTTCCTCCTCATCTTTGGAGAACAAGGAGAGCTTTGCATTGAAATTAGAATTCAGGTTCAGGCGAATCTGGATAAAGGAAATTAAATCAGGAACGATTCTTAATTCTTCAAATTCAGGGGGAATAGGTGCCATCGCAACAACACCGGCGAGCATTGGTTTCACCGGATCAAGATAGAGTGTCGCCATGATATCACTTTGAAGTGCGTTTTCAGGAATCTGCTTTTTCAACGGGCAATCAACAGGTTCCTTTTTTGTCTTCAATAATTTTTCCAGGAATGGTTCGTTTGCAAACACAAAAGTTTTTTCATCCTGCTGATAAATACTGACACCCATCGGGACAGCTGCTTTACGATAAGATTTTCCATCAAGTTCTCCCTCAGTATATTGATCTTTCAAATTCGGAAGAAATTGATTAATCGAAATGGCTTTGGTTGTTTTCAGGATAAACCCTATTCCGGGCATGGGTGAATTCATCGGGGGTTCCACCACACCCAGAATGCTCTCGATATCAACCGGATCAATTCCCAATTCTTTGATTCCCGCTGCAGAAATTATTTCCAACGGATACAGTTTGTTATCAGGATTCGTCAGCACGCGATTCGGGTAAAGTGAGAGTGTGAATATGGTTTCAGCCGTGATGTAAGAATAATCAACCTCTTTCGGTGTTGCCAGTTTATCTTCCGCGAAAAGGGGAGAAGCAAGTAAACCGATCATCACAGCCGTCAGCATTGTTTTTTGAAGTTGTATCATCATTATTGATTGATTCCTGTTTGAAAAAATGGTCCGTAAACATCACATGCAAGGCAAACTGCATGATCTTCACTTGTTGGAGATTAAAGTTTCTATTCCTAAAGATCAATGAAAATCAGCATTTCTTTCTGTCTTTTTGAGGACCTGAATCCACGTCAATTAAGCGAGGAAGTTAGTATTAAGTGAGTGACCAGCCTTTTCGGTAGTTTCGTTTGATGTATCTCTCAGCATCAGAAGAGTTTGTCACTTTCATATTTGCTGTGTCCCATTCAAGTTTGTGACCTGTCCTGAATGCGACATTTCCCAGATGATTTGCTTCTGTCAGCAAGCCTGAATAATGAAAGTTACAGGTTGTTGGTTCACCGGTTTTGCAGGCGTGAATCCATTCAGCATGATGGCCAAGCGATTTGGGGATGTACGGTGCGGGGCGTTTGTAATCAACAAATTTATCTTCCGGTAGCAGGACATGCTTTCCATAATCGGAAAGAAGCATTCCCTTATCACCAATAAACAATGCGGCGCTTCCCCATTGTGGAATTCCTTTGTCTTTCCAGATTTGAGGTTTGTTATCTCCCTGGTACCAGTTCACTGTCACGGGACCAAAATCTTCACGCGCACCATATTCATATTTAACCTGCATGGAAGCGGGCGCAATTTCGGGATGTGGTTTCGGCCCGGAAGCTTCTATTGTTTTCGGTGCATCCAGTTTCAAAGCCCAGAAGGGAAGATCAATCCAATGGCTTCCAAGATCAGACATGGTTCCATTGCCAAAGTCCCACCATCGATACCATTTGGGGCCAGGAAAATACACATTGCTGAATGGACGGGCAGGCGCTGGTCCTAACCAGAGGTCCCAGTCAAGACCAGCTGGAATCGGGTCAGCTTTTGAAGGTCGTTCTCGAATATCGATAATGTCATGATGTTTCTTCGCATCTTCCGAATTTTCATGTCGTCCCCAGGCACGGCCCACCCAGATATGTGCTTCAGTCACGTTTCCAATCGCACCCGATTGAACCAGTTCCACTACGCGACGGTAATTCTCTCCTGCATGAATCTGTGTTCCCATCTGGGTGGCTACGCCTGCTTTGTCTGCAGCCTGTCGAATAATTCTTGTTTCCTCCACATTATAAGCGAGAGGTTTTTCACAGTAGACATGTTTCCCCAGTTGAAGAGAAGGAAGCGTTGCAAATGCATGGGTATGCTCACATGTACTTACCACAACAGCATCAAAGTCATTGGAATGTTCAAACAGTTTTCTGAAGTCCCTGAATTTTTTTGCATTGGGATGTTTTATTGCTGCCCGGTTCAGATTATTTTCGTTGACATCACAAAGAGCTACAATATTTTCTGAACTGACTGAATTGAGGTTACCTCCCCCTCGCCCCCCTGCCCCAATCACGGCGATATTCAACTTTTCATTTTTATTGAGTGCAGAGAGATAAACAGGCGCTGCAAAAGTGGACACACCTGCAGCTGCTGAGGTTCCAATAAATTCTCGTCGAGTGATGTTCCTGTTACTGCTGGTCATGATTTTTCTCCAGTGATTAAATTCATTACAGGATGAAAGTAATAATGTTTATTTTTATATGAGATTCATCGTATCTCAGAATTATGGGCCTAACAAGGCTCAATAAATGACTATCCCCGTGTTAATTTTCTTAGATGGAATACGGAATTTTCCCTTAAAGTGTTGTTGTGGCAGGGATTCTCTGATAATAATAGACAGGCATGTCTATTATCATTGAAGCGAACGCATTATTCTTGAGATTGGCCTGAATATGAAACGGTTTATAACTTCTTATCTGAATAAGGAAGAGTCACCTGTTGGTCTGGCTATTTTCCGAATTTGCTACGGAACCATTTTGTTTCTGGAAGTGCTTCAGCTATACCAGTTCAGACATTTAATTTTTGATGTTGTACCTTACCAGGCTGTGGCTGACAACAATATGGACTACCTTCTGGTTGCATGGCTGTTTACTCTTATATGTCTTATTGTTGGATTTCAAACAAAAATTGCGACGGTTGTCAATTACGTGCTGACGCTTCTGACATTCAGTACATTTCAGGTATATGAATACCATATTGATTACATCTATATTCTGATAAATCTTGTTCTGATATTTACGCCTGTTAATTATTCTTATTCAATTGATAAATTCCTTTCTAAATCAAAAAAAGAAAGTGATTCTGGATTTCCTTATAAAAAAGTGTATCGAATATATTATGATATACCGATTTTTCTGGGAATCGGATTAGTCTACTTTGATTCTGTTTTTTTCAAATTCCATACGAATATGTGGCAAAATGGACTGGGGCTTTGGCTTCCTGCCTCCTTACCTCATGTGACTTATATTTCTACTTTTTCATTTCTTCTTGATTACAAATGGTTGATGATTTTTTTAAGCCACCTGACACTTGGCTTTGAAACGGTCTTTATATTTTTAATGTGGTTTCGTTCCCTGAGGTGGTTGCTTTTTATTATTGGGTTCGGTCTTCATTTAGGGATATTTTTCTTTTTCCCCATTCCATTATTTGCCTATGCCATGTTAAGCCTTTACATTTTAGTTCTACCGCCAGATTTTGTGGAATCCATTGCAGATAAAACTGCACGATGGATAAGGGGAATAATAGCCTTTTTGAAAATTGAAGAGTTGATCAAGGAAAAACATAGAAACAGATTGTCTCAATTGAGAAAACTATTTACTGTTGATCTTCTTCAATCGAATAAAAAACTTAATCGTAATATCTGTTTTAGAAACATCATAGAGATCTTCAACAGTATGTACTCTATGTCCAAGTTTGAGTCCTGTATCCCAGAGTATATATAGTATTTTTTCTATCATCTCCTTGGTGTTATATCCTGGGATTTCTTTATAGACTATCAGTAAGTCAATGTCAGAGTAAACACAAAGCTGTTCACGCCCATAAGAGCCAAGTGCTACAAGTGCAAGGGGGATAGAGTTTTTCATAGGTGCATAGTCACCAAACATTTCACGCTGGGCGACTTTAAAAATGAGTTTTAAGATGCTGTCTATTTTTTTGGTATGTTTGACAAGGAAGTCTTTGCCTCCTGATGTTGAAAAGGTCTCTTCCAGGGTGTTAAAATAGGTTTTTATCTCCTGCTTTAGTACTTTTGCTATCTCAAAATCAGCTGCATTCTCATATAAAAGTTCTTCGATTTGTGCTTTTACTTTCTCCACTTAGTAACTCCTAATTAATTATTGATATAATAGCGAAAATAACTAATGGTGGGTATGTCATAGATGGATTTAATAGAAAAAG
>JAJRVU010000547.1 GCA_024277145.1 Planctomycetota bacterium | reverse complement strand
ATGGGACTGGTTTCCTGAAAAACTGTTTGAGAAAATGGTCGAACGAAGATCGCTCGGCACCGCTTGCTCGGAGGATCTTGTTCGATAAAACAGTTTTTAGAATACAATATACGTCAAGATGTGTTTGCTGAGACGCTTACGATAAATAAGCGCAGAGTTCTGTATGGCTTTAAGAAAGATGTGATCAGGAACCGTCGGCCTCGTCTTTAGCAACTCGAAATGCATCGGGTCCAATTAAGGCAATGGTCATAATAAGTCCTATGACGATGGCTTGCCAGGCACCTAAAAAAGCTAGTGCAGCACCGGTCGCCATCATGACACCTCTTTCCTCTGAATTTTTGGTCATCGCTATCGAAACATATCCGCAAGCATAACCTGTAAGAAGAATCGTCAGTGAAAGTGCAACCGGAAGCATTGGCTTTAGAAGTGATGTAACAGGGTTCAGGAAAAACAGGAAAGGAATCCCCCAGAGGTAATAAGCTCCGATCCCTCCAAAAATACTTTCCATCGAATCTTTCCCCTGTTTATATCGATGGGTTACCACAACCTGCACTCCGGTCCAAAGGCAACCGTGAGTTGTCGGAAATGGTCCTGCAATCAGTCCGTGAATGGCGTTACGAATTCCCATATTAAGATGTGTTCGGGTTGGATTCAGATCGATTTTTTCATCCGGTCGATACTTGGCAGCATCCTTGATTAACACATCACCCGTGATCATATCCCCAAATGCAAGAATATAAACAATAACTGACATCGGTAGCACAGTTAAATAAAGCCCCCATTCAGGAAAACCAATCTTTGAACTGAAAGGGCTTAACTGTTCCCACATCAACCCAAAAGGGGGAACTTCAATTCCGGTTTGGAAATTCCATTTGACTTCCTGGCTAATCCAGGCATAAATGAATGCAATGATAAATCCGGGAGCCAACCCGAGTCCTGCAAGGATGGCTAACCATCTTTTTTTCTGCTTAAGCCGATTGATTGGTTCGGAAAACATTAACAACAAGCAAATTGACATCGCAATTCCGCAGCTGATCGGTGCCCGTGCGAAATAACTTCTTGCGCTGTAAAACTCCTGGTGAAAGGCAGCGACACTGGCACCAAAAATGATGCCTGCTTTCAATGCAACGGGCGTTCTTTCAACAATAAATTTTCCCAGCCCGGAAATTCCCATCACCAGAAAAATGACCGCATTCAATAAGGTAAAGGCGGTCACTGCATGAATCACCAATAACGCTGTATCTGGAGTCACCTTACCACCTGCAAGTGTCAGGATCATGCCGATCACTAATGGAATGGAAGGAGTCACCCATCCATGACAGTACGGATCTCCAAAAACCAGAGGAGCCAGCGAAATCAACAGTGACTGGATCACAACAACAGCTAAAGCAACTTCAAAACTAAGTAGAAAATAATCATGCATAATCGGGACTAATGCAAGACCGGTTGCACCTGCGACAATCACGCCTTGAATGAATTCAGGCCACTCTAACCGAAAATGAACAAAGGGGATCCTTAGAGTAAAAGGTCCCCAGGGAATGCCTGCTGGTGCGGAACCACTTTCTTCCTGACTCATCCTGTTTTCCCTTTGTAAATAATCATTCTGATAAGCGATCCTGAAAACCCCTGATGAACCACCATAAGAGATCGACATCTTGAAATCTGCAGAAGACTTTGGCTTCAGGGTTAACCGATTGTCGAAAAAACCTGAATATGAAGAGGCTTCAACAATACAGGAAGCAATGGGGGTGGTCAATCAATCTGCTGTTCAAGAAGCCAGTCTTCCAGAAAGATTTGTTCAATAAATGGGGCACGTAGCAAAGCTGCATCTGTGGAGAGTAGTGCTGTCAGCCAGGGGCGACGGACCATTCTGGAAACTGCACGAAGGCCAAATCCACCAATGGTTTTCTTCCCAAGTTGAAGGGCAATATTATTGCTTAATCGGGTTAAAGTTGCAGGAATAATATTCGGTTCCGGGCCAACATGAATAATTGTACTGATACTGGATGACAATGTTTTATCAATCACATCCCACAATTTTTGGGGAGTATCAATCCATTGATTAAGAATATCTCTACTATTGTTTTGCGTATAACTGTAATCACCAGTAACACACGAAAGGATAGGGATTGTTGGTTCGGTAAATCCTCCTTTGGCGGTCACCATCATCATTGCAGCCCGATCGGGAATCGATTTTTCTCGCGTGATGGGAGTATGGATTGGTGGCCAGTGATGCGGATTCTTTTTTAAATGTGTTCCTTTAGGAAAATTATCGGAAACCAATTTTTTGAATTGATCAATCGTATTGTTCTGGCCCAGCAACAAAGCGGTGTTAGGCGAGAGAAAACTTGAGATCGAAATGATGCCTTCACCCTGATTGGAAATTTCCAGGCATAATCGTTTAACAGTTTCAAAATCCAGCGCGGGGCCACGGGAAAATAAAATTCCCATTAGACTGTATTTGTGGTTGGCTTTAAGTATGGCCGCTAGCCTATACATTCACCACTATTGCGCGCTTTTTGTAGGGCTTTTGGGAATTGGTGGGTTGCTTT
>JAJRVU010000546.1 GCA_024277145.1 Planctomycetota bacterium | reverse complement strand
CAATGGTATTCCCTATTCATCGCCATCGATCTTTCCGGACGATATCGATGAAATTCAATATTTTCTAATTTTGCTTCTGACTTATGATATTCCTTGAGAGTTTCTTCAGGAAGGGAACTACAAACTTGCTCCCAGCTTCCATTCATTCTTAAGAGAGAAGCTTCTGACCAGATCCTTTGAAATCTCTGAAACCCGGAAAGTTTTAATGCATTTTTTGTTCTTCCGATATCCGAACCAAATTCGTCAATATATCGTAAATCAAAAATCCCCCAATTACGTTTGGCTGAATGAAGATATCGCATGGTAGCTGCCATTGTTGCAGCAGGGTTAGGACCAATCGAAGAGTAATGAATTCCCCAATTATCTAATGGGTATGTCAATGCACGGACTGTTCCAAGGCGAGTCTGAATTGGCTTAACAACTAACGGAACAATCCCGATAATTTTTCCAGCAAGCGAAACAGAAAGGACTTTGATTTCGATCTGTTTATTATGAATTAGATATTGATGCAACCATTCCCACGATTGAAAAAATGAAGCATTTCGTGTTTGTGAATGCAACTCACGCCAAATCGTTTGAATCCGCAATAATTCTTCAATACTGTTATACTCTAAAACCTGAATCATCAGATATCCTCACAAACTATTATTGAACGCATCCAAAATGGAATATTACTTTTGTACGCATGAAACATCTATGTCTAGTGAAACGCCAGATACCTGAGGATGCAAGAATCATTCCAACAGGTTAAAAGAGTTGCTTTAAAGTATCGGGGTTCAGGAGATACAAAACGTTTAGAATGCTTTACCTTCTTTCTTTACAGGGTTTACACAAACTCTCTTTCTTCACAAATAACGTACTAAACAGAGACAACGTCCAGGTAAACATGTTTCAAAAAAACCACATTGATGTATTTTCTCAACAATCATCTGACTCAGAAGATAAATTAGAAAAGGTGTTTTTTCGGATTCGTACAATTTATAAATTAATTGATTTTTCCGAAAAGTCGGTTTGGTTTCGACCAGATAATTCGAGCAAAAAATGCATCTCTGCCTGCAACAGTAATCCATGTTTCCGATTCTGAAATTGTTGTTGCATCAAAATTCCCCAGCATTTCTCCTCGTTCAGGAACTGCAACTTTTTCGGATGACCGAATAACATGAAGTTTTTCTGAATCAACTTCCGCAATAAATAATGGTGCACGATTTCTTGGTATATGGTCATTGTCAGCTCCTCGACGTGTGTAGACAAGAAAAAGACCTTTTTCATGGGTCACCCATTTTTGTTGAGTATTATAACTACCCAGATCATGCCCATCATCAAAAGTCCATGCTTTGATTGGACCAAAATTCATACCATCACTACTAACCGCCACATATCCTTTCAAATCATTCCTCATTGTCATGTAATATTTTCCTTGATACCAAGTGATCGATTTTTCATACAAACCTCGCTTCACGGAATGTGTTAGTTCTTTGCCTAATTCAAGAACCGACATTTCTTTTCCATCATATTTGAGGTGGGCAACTGCACCTGTCAGCATAAAACCTTTCTTTGGTCCCACAAAGTAAACGGGCACAAGCAAAGTGCCATCATTTTTCACAAGCCATTGTCCATGTACTCCATTAAAATAATAACGGTTATCCTCTGTCACAGGAAATTCAAGAATTTTCCACGGGGTCCATTTTCCGGTTTTCGGATTATAGGATGACCAGACAGTGTCTCTTTGATATCCAAAACCGGCAAAACCTTTTTTGGTATATCTGACTGTATGCCCAATTCCCAAAATCGTTTTCGTAGGTTCATGCCAAGCTAACGTGAAATCACAAACACCAATTTTATGAGGTTTTCCGTCTCGCCAGGCATGTTCAGGATAAGCCATCGGCTTTGACCAGGTTTTTCCCATATCGAAACTGGAAAGTGTTTCAAGACCGGTAAAATAATCAGACCCCAGAATTTTTTGCACAGTCATAATAACCTGAGATTTTTGATTTGCTCCATCCATTGGAATAGCTGCAGGGCGAGGTTGAAACCATTTCTTAAACCCCTTATTGGCAGTCAATATGGTTTCAATTTTCAACTTATATTCAACCTGGCTATGAAATGTTTTTGTTATTTCCCCCTGAATCTTCTTTTCATAGGAATAACTGACTCCGGGGCTCAATAAAGAGACAGCCAGAAGAACAAAAGTCGAAAATCGCATTAACACATCCTCATATTGAAGGTGATTTATTCAAACAGAAAAGCCATTTAAAAACCGCTAAGTTACTTGATAAGTATATCAACTTAGAACACGAAAAAGGGAGTTCATACTCCAATCCCACTATTTCCACTTTATTTAAAGACCAACCAATCGAATGAATAGCGTTAAGGTATGACAAATGCCTGAAGAGTTGTCATAATAATGACCTGCCATCATTTACTCACTTTGTTGCTTAATTTCTGTTTCTTAAATCGCATTTTTAACAAGTATCCCTGATGCCCCTGACGATTCAATTACAAACCAAAACATCCATCCCAATCGAAGTTGATCAAGTTCGTATGGAAACAATCCGTGCACAAACTTTGGATCAAATCAGGAAAACAGAAATATTCCTCGGCAATGAAAAATGCAATCTGGCTGATTTATTTTCTGTGACCGGTTCTGCTTCTGATGATTCTGAAATCATCTGGGAAGGAGATTGTGAAAAAGTCAAACTGATTGGAACCGGTTTAACAGAAGGATCCATTCGGGTTACCGGAAATGCAGGAATGCATCTCGGTGCAGAAATGAAGAGTGGAACAATCACTGTTGAAGGAAATGCATCTGATTGGCTGGGAGCTGAAATGAAGGGCGGTAGCATCACCGTTAAGGGAAATGCAGGAGACTTAACCGGTGCAGCTTATCGTGGAAGCCTCCGCGGAATGACAGGAGGAGAAATTTTTATTCACGGAAATGCGGGAGATGAAATTGGTCATTCCATGCGAAGAGGGCTCATTGCAATTGGCGGTCAGTCTGGCAATGTTCCCGGAATCAACATGATCGCCGGTTCCATTTTCCTGTTTGGAAAATCGGGCATCAGACCGGGCGCAGGAATGAAAAGAGGAACAATTTGTTACTTTGATTCTGAAAGTCCCCCGGAACTTCTTCCTACTTTCAAATACTCTAATACGGATCAACCCCTGTTTTTGAACTTCTACTTAAAAGAACTAATCAAACGTAATTTTCCGATCAACGAAAACTATCTCGCTTCATGGTTTTCTCGTTACAATGGCGATTTTCTGGAAACGGGAAAAGGAGAAATCCTGATCCGTGCAGCCGGCTGAAATTGAAATAAAACTGACCGTAATATCTGAACTATCCAACTCCTCTTAAACAAC
Source organism: Planctomycetota bacterium (assembly GCA_024277145.1). GTDB lineage: Bacteria > Planctomycetota > Planctomycetia > Planctomycetales > Planctomycetaceae > JAJRVU01. The sequence continues at coordinate 2,694 of JAJRVU010000546.1, read as the reverse complement.
AGAATCATCATGAAACGGACCGATAACATTGCAGAACGGCTTAGGGATTCTGCAAAAATTGTCCCTCATCAAAAAGCAGTCATTTTTCCCGCGGGAAGAGACTCACAGGGGCGTGTTAAATATACGCACCTCACCTTTGAACAACTGGAACAGGAAAGCGATCGTCTTGCACGTGGTCTGACTCAGATGGGAGTCACTCCCGGCACACGGCTTGTCCTTATGGTTCGTCCCAGCCTGGAATTTATTTCATTAACATTCGCATTGTTCAAAGCAGGAGCCATCATCGTTCTGGTTGACCCCGGAATGGGAAGAAAGAATATTTTTAATTGTCTTGAAGAAGTGGACCCTGCAGGATTTGTAGCCATTCCTATTGTGCATGCAATCCGAAAATGGAAAAAAAAGCTGTTTCCCAATGCCAGATTGAATGTAACGGTTGGAAAACGAATCATCCCAAAAGGTCTAACTTATAAAAAGTTATTAGGAGCTGATTGGGAACCGTATGAAATGCCGGATACAAAGTTGACCGATCCTGCTGCCATCATTTTCACAAGTGGCAGTACAGGACCTCCAAAAGGCGTTTCTTACGAGCATGGCATGTTTGGCGCACAGGTCGATTTATTAAGAGAACAATATCAAATTCAACCGGGAGAAACCGACCTGCCGGGATTTCCACTGTTTGCACTGTTCAATTCAGCCATGCAAGTCACAACCGTCATTCCAGATATGAACCCGACTAAACCAGCGAATGTTAATCAGGTAAAAATTATTGAAGCCATTCGAGATCATGGAGTGACACAGGCATTCGGCTCACCTGCTCTCTGGAACCAGGTCGGAAAATATTGTGAGAAACATGATATCCAGTTACCCACACTCAAACGCGTACTCTCCGCTGGCGCACCGGTTCCAATCCACGTTTTGAAACGGATGAAAAAAGTTCTTACCGAAGAACAGGCAGATATTTACACTCCTTATGGCGCCACGGAATCTCTCCCTGTCTGTTCTATCTCGGGCACAGAGGTCCTTGAATACAGTGCAGAAAAAACGGCCAAAGGTGCTGGAACCTGTGTGGGAAAACCATTTCCACAAGTCAAGGTGAAAGTCATGGAAATCACAAACGAAGCAATTACAGATTTTGCTGATGTTCGGGAAATGCCTGCAAGTGAAATCGGTGAAATCATCGTGCAATGCCCCAGCACCACTCGTGAATATTTCAGAAAAGAACAGGCAACCCTTAATAGTAAAATCCCCGATGGGGAATCCTTCTGGCATCGCATGGGAGATGTTGGTTATCTTGATAATCATGGTCTGCTCTGGTTTTGTGGCCGAAAATCACACATGGTTGAAACTGGTTCCGAACGAATGTTTTCCATTCCGTGTGAAGCCATTTTCAACGAACATCCACAAGTCTATCGTTCAGCCCTTGTAGGCATGGAAAATAAACCAGACCAAATTCCAGTGCTTGTTGTCGAGCCGGAGCCAAAACAGTTCCCCAAAGGAAAAGCTCAAAAAGAAAAGCTGAAATCTGAATTGCTTGCACTCGGTGCTGCCAATCCACTGACACAACAGATCAAACAAATTCTATTCATGAAAGCGTTGCCGGTAGACACTCGACATAATGTCAAAATCCGAAGAGAAATTCTTGCCCCCTGGGTCGAGCAACAACTGCAAAGCTAATTTATTCTTCATAAACAGAAATCCGATCAACAATGAAATATCTGGTCACAGGAGGAGGAGGATTCCTCGGTCGCTATATCGTCGAACAACTCTTACAGGAAAAAGAGCAAGTTCGCGTTTTCTGTCGAGGACATTACCCCGAACTGATTGATTCTGGTGCTGAACTGGTGCAGGGGGATATACGTAATGCACAACAAGTAAAGGAAGCTTGTGAAGGAATCGAAGCCGTTTTTCATGTTGCTGCAGTTCCCGGCGTCTGGGGACCGTGGAAAATGTTTCACTCCATTAATACAGAGGGAACAGAAAATATTCTGAAAGGTTGTTTTCAACACGGTATTCAAAAACTGGTTTTCACAAGTTCACCCAGCGTTATTTATGACGGTAAAGAACATAAAAACGTCAACGAAACTTATCCGTACCCGGAGAAATATCTCTGTCATTACCCACACACCAAAGCTCTTGCAGAAAAAGCAGTCCTGAATGCGAACGGTCAGAATAATCTTGCTACATGTTCTTTGCGACCACATCTCATCTGGGGACCACGCGATAACCATCTCATTCCTCGACTAATCAATCGTGCACTTTCCGGACGTTTAAGAATTGTAGGCAATGGAGAAAACCTGATATCGATGTCCTACGTGGAAAACACGGCTGCTGCTCATATTCAGGCGATGAAAAAACTTTCATTAAACAGCCCCGTTGCGGGAGAGGCTTATTTCATTAATGAAGAGAAACCGGTCAATCTCTGGAATTGGATCAACCAGATTCTGGGCGATGCAGGAATTCCGCCAATCAAAAAAACAATTTCGGAAAAAGCAGCCCGGAGGGTAGGGGCTCTGCTTGAAGGAATTTATAAAATCACGCGACTACCCGGAGAACCGCCGATGACGAGATTTGTCGCTGCTCAACTGAGTGGTTCACACTACTATGATATCAGTAAAGCAAAGAATGATTTTGGATACGCCCCTGCAATCTCATTTGAAGAAGGAATGTCCCGATTAAAACCGGAACTGGAAAAAT
>JAJRVU010000545.1 GCA_024277145.1 Planctomycetota bacterium | reverse complement strand
GTAACCATTCCATCATCCCTGTTGATTAGTGCCCTGGGTCAGATTGATGATATTTCTCAATCAGTCACAATGGATTTAAAAGAAGCAGGAAATGCAATTTATCTTGTCGGCTCTACCATGAATGAAATGGGAGGAAGTCACTACTCTCATATACACAATCTTACAGGGGGATCTGTTCCGAAAGTTGATTTCCACGCTGCTTCAAAATTGTATGAGAAAATCCATGAAGCAAATCAGAAAAACCTGCTAAGAAGCTGCCATGATTTGAGCGAAGGTGGACTTGCAGTTGCTGCTGCTGAGATGGCTTTTGCAGGTGGATTGGGAATGGAAATTAATCTTGAATCTCTTAGTGATAAATCTGGAATTAAAGATTCAACTGTACTGCTATTCTCAGAAAGCAACAGCCGATTTCTGGTCGAAATCAAACCGGAAAACTGTCAGGCTTTTGAAGAAAAATTGGCTGGACTTCCCTGTGTAAAATTAGGAACCGTTCAGAAAGAACAGGATTTCATTGTGAAAGATGATTCTGAGACACCTATATTACAACTCAGAAATGATGATATGAAATCCGCCTGGCAGAAAACGCTTGCATGGGACTGATTATAGCTTAAACCTTTAATTTCTGTTTAAACCTTTAAATAGAGAGAATTCGGTAAGAACAGCTGAATTCGAGAGGGTATGAGAGCAACCTATTTTGCCCTATCTCATCAGGATTCAATCGAAATTGATCGGACAGATTGATACAATTAAGGAAGAGAGCTTCTTTTTCTGAAAGGGATTTCAGTTTTACTGTTTTACGGAATTATTATTTTCCATTCCCTAACATGATGTTTTCGAACATCGAATCAAGCTCATGAAAAAACAGGAAAGTCAGAAATCAGTTAATCGGCGTCAGTTTTTAGAATCAAGCGCCAAGAATGCAGCAAGTGTGGCTGCAGGGATGGTGGGAATTTCTACAGCCCACGTTTTTGCTTCCCCGAACAGCCAAATTTCCATCGGAGTCATAGGCATCCGCGGGCAGGGTCAATTCCTTGCAAAGAAACTCGCCAGCTTTTCTGATGTTCATGTTAAAACGATTTGTGATATTGATGAAAATCTTCTTCCGGCTGCAACTCAAGCGATTAAAGAAATTCAGAACAAAGCTCCTTCTGTTGTAACCGATTTCAGAAAAGTTTTTGACGATCCTTCCATTGATGCAGTGGTGATTGCAACCCCCGACCATTGGCATGCCTACATGACAATTCTTGCCTGCCAATCCGGTAAAGATGTTTATGTAGAAAAACCGGTTTCACATAATATTCGTGAAGGTGAAGCAATGGTTTCTGCAGCAAATCATTATCAGCGCATCGTGCAAACGGGAACACAACAACGAAGTGGCAGCCATTTTCAATCTGCGATTGAATTTATTAAAAGCGGAAAACTGGGGAAAGTCAATCTGGCAAAAGCATGGACAGTCCACAAACGGAAATCAATTGGAACCGGTCGAAAAATCAAAGTCCCTTCTAATGTCCATTACGATCTCTGGCTTGGTCCTGCCCCTGAAAAACCATTGATCCCCAATCAGTTTCATTATCATTGGCGATGGTTCTGGGATTATGGCACGGGAGAACTGGGCAACTGGGGAGTCCATCTTCTTGATATTGCCCGTTGGGGTTTAGGGGTTGATATTCCGATTCGTGTTTCATCAACAGGTGGGAATTACTATTTCAAGGATGATCAACAAACACCCGATACACAATTTGTTCAATACCAATACAAAGATTCAGCGATCACATGGGAACATCGCCTCTGGACTAATCATGGAATTGAAAACCGGAGTGCAGCCGTTGCTTTTTATGGTGATCTGGGAACATTAATTGTTGACCGGGGTGGCTGGAAAGTTTACGACCAGAAAAATGCAATCACTTCTGATTTCAGTGAGCAACCGATTACTCACCTGAGAAATTTTATTGATTGTGTGAAAACCCGATCTCAACCGGTTGCAGATATTGAAACCGGGCACATCAGTAGCGTGTTATGTCATCTTGGAAATATTGCTTACCGAACCGGTCAGGATATCCTGATTGATTCCTCAAACCAGAAGTGCAATATCATCAATTGTAATCAGGCAAGTCTTTTACTTGGACGCGAAAGCAGAAAAGGATGGGAACTGCCCGAGATTTCCTGAACGGTCTAAAAGAAATCAGCAACCCTTTAAAAAAAGGATCACTGATTTCGTTGTATTAAAGTTGTATTAAAGTTGTATTAAAGTTGTATTAAAGTTGTATTAAAGTTGTATTAAAGTTGTATTATAAACGATTCGATTGATTATTGATTCAGGTTTTCAATTGCCTGTCGACCACCAGAGAGAATATCAGTTCCTCCCTGATTGAAAAAATCAGCCATTTCTACAGTGGCTGGTCCTAGAAGGATCAGAAAAACAGCTGGCAACATGCAAAGCACGATGGGAAACAGGAGCTTGAATGAAGCCTGATTCGCTTTTTCATCTGCTCTTTGCCGAAGATGCTCTCTCATGCTGTCACTATATTCAACCAATGCATGAGAAACAGAAGTTCCCATTCGTTCGGTTTGATTTAATAATGAAGTTAAAGAACGGACATCCGGAAGATCAGTTCTCTGGCTGAAATTCGTTAAAGCCTGTTGCATGTCACCCACTTCAGATTGTTCATAAACAATCGTCAATTCTTTAGCCAATTCCGGGTAAACCGGTTTGAGGTCCTGGCTAATTCGTTTGAGTGATTGAGGAACTGTAAGCCCCTGGCTGACACACATGTTAAGCATATCAAGCATATCGGGCATACCCCGTTCAATTTCAGAAGCTCTTTCAGCAGCTTTACTTTTTATATAAAGTGAAGGTAATGCCCATCCCATAATTGCGGAAACAACTAGCATTCCCAACAGTGGCATTTCAGCTTGCTTGGGCATAATTAATAACAATGCACCAAAGAAAAGCATGGAGCCGATAATGGCAACGTACCTGATTGCTGAAAGGTTATGCCAGGCGTGAGGTTGATAGTAGCCTGCCTGCTGCAAATCCTTTTTCAAATCTTCTTTTCGATCAGAAGATTCAGGCATCATGCTTGCTAAGACAGGAGTGACAGCACCGAAGTAGTAATCACTTTTATCAGCACCGGGAACTTCATGTGGTTCCACTTTTGGAATCGGGTTACTGGCATTAAATTCCGAATTGGTAATATTCGAAAACAGTTTTTGACCTTCCCATGAAGGTTCTGAATGACTGATTGAAACCGGTTTCGGATCAATCGTTTCAGAAATGGAAAATTCAACTTTTTCTACAGCAGATTCCATTGTGATGTTATTTTCAACAGGATCCAATGCAGGAACTGTTTGAGATTTGCTGTTTTTTCTTCGTAAATAAAGACGAACGATCAGCATGATCACAGCCAATCCCATGATTCCATAAAGAATTAAAGTTGTATTTTCGCCAAACATGTCTCACCCGTCCTGTTACTTTTAATTATGTTTTATCAATAAAGGTTGTTTTAATTGAAATTATGTTCGTTTGCTGGACTGCAATATTTTCAGAATCCAGGCTGTTCCAACAACTTGCAAAATGATTGCTGTCATCAATGAAATTCGTCCCCATTTTGCATCCATCAGGTCATTCAGATACTCAGGATCACGGAATACCAGGAATAGGATTACAACTGGAGGGACAGAAAGCATCAGGATTGCAGTTGCCCGCGATCCGACAGTGGCAGCTTTCAGTCGTCCTAAAAATGAAATACGGTCACGAATGGTTGAGGAAAGTCTTTCCAGAACAGTCACGACATCGCCACCGGTTTGATGATGAACAGACAAAGCTGTCACAAAAACATTCAGGCTGACAATACCAGTTCTTTCCGGCAAGTCTTTCAATGCAGAAGGCATGCTCGCCCCCAATTGCATTTTACGAAGCGATGTTTGCAGTTCGTCTCCCAAAGGAGAAGGTGTATCTTCTGCAACAATTTCAAAACATTGTTCTAAAGACCGACCTGTCCTTGAAGCTCTTGCAAGTTCATCTACCATGCCTGGCATCTGTTTCAAAATTTCACTTTGTCTTCGACTGCGTGTAATCAATGCATATATTACAGGAGCAATTGCACCAACCGCAGCTGCAATTCCTGTTGTCATCATGTTTTCCTGAATGACAAAAGCAAGACCTGCAAAACCGATGGCTGAGCAGAATGAAAGCATTAACAGCATTGACGGAGACATTTCAAGCCCGGACTGCACCATGAGTCGATCAAACGAACTGTTGATCTGCTCTGATACAGATTGCTCATTAACGCCGGTTGCAAAAGCCTGCTCTTCACGCAGAATTCCTGCAAATTCAGGCCGTTTTTTAATTGGCTTTTTGAAAACAACTTCTGTTTCCATTGCACTATTCCTTATTTATTCCGAATTGATTGTTTAATAATCGATTGTTTAGTACTTCCGAATCACATAAACAGGTCTTATCCCAGTTCACGTGATTCAAATAATTCTCTTGGGACATCATGACCGGTTGCAACAAGACGATTTAAAAATCGTGGTTCATAACCAGTTGCATAAAAAGCACCTTGAGATTTTCCATTTTCATCAATGCCGGTACTTCGATAAACAAAAATGTCTTCGACTTCGTATTGGCCATCTTGAACACCACATAATTCTGATATCCGAATAATTTTTCTTTCACCAGAAGACATTCGTGTGATGTGAACCAGGAGATTCACCGCAGAGGCAATATATTGCTTGGCAATGCTCATTGGAAGTTCCACACCTGACAAGGCAATCATCATTTCGACACGGCTCAAGGCATCTTTTGTGTCATTCGCATGAACAGTACTCATGGAACCATCATGCCCGGTATTCATTGCCTGTAGCAAATCAAGAACTTCACCACCTCTTGCTTCACCAACGATAATTCGATCAGGACGCATTCTTAACGAGTTTTTAAGAAGTTCACGCTGATTAATTTCTCCTTTACCTTCAACATTTGCTGGTCGCATTTCCATAGAAACGACATCCCGCTGTTGAAGCTGAAGTTCAGCAGTTTGCTCAATTGTAATAACTCGTTCGTCATCTGAGATGAATCGGCTGAGGTTATTCAATAAAGTTGTTTTACCAGCACCAGTTCCACCACTGACAAGAACATTCATTCGGCCATGAACAGCGAATTCAAGAAATTCAGCCATTTCATTGGTCAAAGAGCCAGTATTAATCATGTCTTTAAACTGGAGAACATTTTTTGTGAATCGGCGAATAGAAAGTGTTGGTCCTTTAAGTGCCAAAGGAGGAATCACAGCATTTAAACGTGAACCGTCCGGAAGTTTTGCATCCACCATTGGAGAAACTTCATCAATTCGACGCCCTGCCCGTCCAACAAGTCTTTGGATTAACTGAAGTAAATGTGCATCATTTGCAAATTTCACGTCTGTTAATTGTAATCGACCAAACTTTTCAACATAAATGGTATCTGCACCGTTGACAAGAATATCTGTCACGTCCGGATCAGCCATCAAAGCTTCCAGAGGACCGTATCCGTAAATTTCATCAAGCAGTTCCTTGACCATCACTTCACGATCATTTGAAGATAACTGAACTGCATCTAATGTGCAAAGATGAGAAGCAAGCGACCGCAATTGATTTCTCAATTCGATTTCTTCCAATTCACCCGCTTTAGACAAGTCAATGGCATCAATCATACGATGATGTAATTGGGTTTTCAGTTCCTGGAATGCTTGTCTAGGATCAACGGTATTATTTTTATTTTCAGTAATCATGGTTAAACCAATTTTCATTTAAGTTCGAGATTCACAATAAAAAGGAATCAGTGAGTCAAATGGAGTTTGTAAATGTAATCATTCAGTAGTCCGACTGTCTCGACTTTCCTTTCAGAAAGTATTGCGGTTTTAGTAGTCATCACGCCGGGTTGAACCAGAATTTCGACAACACCATCCTGAGTTTGCAAGACATCCAAAACACGAATAGCAACAAGTTGAGGACAATCAACCTTAACTAGCCCGTGTGTATCCTGAATTTCAATTTTGTTATAAAGTAGTACAATTCGACACTGCCCGATCATCCTTTTCAATTCTGCAAGAATGGAACCGTTCAGCTTCATAATGCCCTTCATGGATTCAGTATTGATTCCGGGGCGTAATTCTCCGTTATAGCTTTTTAAATCTTCTGCTTTCCAACCTGAACGAATCTGTTTATTAATGTGATTCGTTCTGAATCCATTTCCGAGGTCAAGAATACAAACATTATTTTTTTTGACGTCTTCCTGTTTAGGAAAATATCGTAATGTCATTTCTGGAATCCCGTCACCATTTTTCAAAACCAGGGCTGTATCAGAGTCGTATCCATACAAATCATTTCCAGATGGTCCCTGAATCATGTCATCCCAACAATCTTTACCCACAATTCCTTCAGGATTGGACTTACTTATAGCCAATGGAAAAGCAGGAACAGGAACACCTCGATAGGGTCTGACTCCGATAATATGATTATCAATTGTTGCTTCCGCCAGTGATGAGATGTCAGCAACTCCGTGTGATGTGACACCACCAAAAAATAATGCGATAGGATTATTTCGAGCCCGTGTTCGTCGAGCAAGAACAACTACCGAAGTTGGCATTAAATCCGTTTCGATAAATTTGGTTTCACCAGTTTCGTCATCATTGACAAGTCTTCCCAATCGAACGTCTTCATTATTGTTGAGATTGAGATCAACTCGATGACCTGCAACTATATTTTCTGAAGCAACCTGTCTTGCTGAAAGACGAGCCTTTAATAACCGTTTTTCGGGAGAAACATCTGACTTGAGCAAATCATCATTTGCCAAAGTTCGTCCCGCTGCCAAAGCACCTGCTTCTGCAGCAACACGAAGTTCATCATTAGCAGTTTTCAACCAGGCATAATCCAAAGCCAAAGCAACTGCAGCAATCACAGCAAATAGAGAGACGACGAAAATCATGGAAACAGATCCATTTCGTTTTCTTCTATTCTTTATCGTTGTGTGATAACTTTGATGTCGTTTCATTTGTTTATAACAATTTCAAAAAACAGTTTTAAAAGGTATTCAAAAATCAAGTAATTGGAATTCAAATTAAGCAGAAGGTCCACCATCAACAGGGTTTGACGGTGCAACTTGATTTGATGATCCAGCAGCTCCACCGTTACGGGAAGGAGCAGACATTGAATTAGAATCCGTTCGCACGCCATTTCTGAAGGAGTAAGATGACCGTGCGCCACCTTTATATACTTCAGTTACAAATGGTTTTGCAGGTTTTGGAAGTGGTTTCAATCCCAGGATTTCATCCAGGGTTGCCCTGTCTGCACTGCTGACAGCAACTCCGCCAGTTCCTTTTCCTTCAGGATTGTAACTGAGCGTTACATCACCCCGATTGCTAGCTAAAATCATGATGTTAGCTTGCTCAGGAGTCAGTTCGAGAGTCACTGTATTTGCGAGTCTGTCAGACTGAACACCACTTGAATTGCTTTGATTAATCGCAAGCAATTTCACACCTTTGAACAGTGTTAATGTTAATCCACCTCGGAAACGAGGATCAGAAGAAGCATTATTTGAAGGTGTGAGGTGAATATCAGCGTATTCACCTGGCCTGATTAATCCATCAACTAAAGCTGTACTACTTCCAACAGAAACAGAAACAGCTCTCATTCCTTTACCAACAGGCAAAGGTGGATGTTCATTTGGTAAATAAAGCTGTGAAGAGAAAATTGGATTAGCCGCATTAATCTTCGCTTTAACAACTCGTCCCAGCAATCCCTGTTCATTCAACAACATTTCAGGTGCTAAATCGGTCACTTTAATTCGACCAGACCCAATATGTGCAGGACCAATGACTGTACCAGGCTTAAGCTCAGCCAAAGCCATAGGAACCGTACGTGTTTGAACTACAGTTGCTTTTTCTTCCGTAGCTAACAGATTTTTGGCAACATAAGCTGCAATGAGACCGCCGACGACCACGAACATAAACATCGACAATTTTGCAGGAGTGAGGTTCTTCACCTTAAGGTTCTCCCATTACTAAGTAACAGTGAGCCTGACTTAACTTCCTTATGAAGACAGACAATTTTATTTTCAGCAGTTTTCCTCAACTGCCATTATTTACGATCTATTTATTCTTTCATCATTCGTGTTTCAGCAATGAAATCACGATTTTTCAAGCTGTAACCAATTGGCCACAACAAGTCAGGAGAAACAATTCTCATAGGAACGCGAACAGTCACACTGACCGGATCCCCTGAATATTTCCCTTGTTCCACTTCAATATCAGCAAGAGATCTCATTCTTGGTTTTAATATCCGAAGGACATCTCTTCTAATTTCTTCCTGATCAACTCCTGGTAAAGAAGCTGTTCTGGCACCTGCCCGGCTTGCTTCACTCACATTTCCTCGTGCATAAAACAGCATGGAAAATTCAAACAAAGCAAAAAGGATTATCAAGAGAATAGGCAAAACCATTACCAGTTCCATTGTGAGGAACCCGGAGCGTTTTTTCTGTTCTGCTTTTTCAGGTTGTTTCAAATTGTTTTTCATTTGATTCATTCTCATTTTCAAATTGAAAACATCAGTAATATTATTTTCAAAATAGAAAGTATTCTACTTATCTACTTATAACGTTGTGAACTCACGAATTAGAACAGCCCAGGTCGCCAAAGCAACTGGAATGGCATAGGCCATCACTCGTCGTTGTTTACGATCAGTAATGGTTTCCACTTTTTTAGCTTTTCCTTTTTCGGATTCAGCAACGTATTTTCTTTTTGTAGCAAATGCTCCACTTGCAATCAGGCTCCATGCCAGAACAAGCAACGTTCCAACAATGACAAACCCAATACTTAATATCATGACAGTCAGTGTGAGGTGATATCCCAGCCAAACGCTCAATGCGCCCATTAACTTGACATCTCCACCGCCACCGCCACCAATCATCCAGAGTATAAATAAAGTTCCAAAACCGATTAAAAAACCGATGGCAGCATCTCCCATCCCGCCGAATCCGTTAAAACTCAGCTGATAAATCCAACCGAGAAAAAACATAGGAAGAGTCAATTTGTTAGGGATACGCCTTGAGTTCCAATCCGTGTAAGCAGCAATTGCTGTAAATGCACCTACAAAGAGAAGAAATAGAGTTATTTGAAAATTTAGGTCTGGCATTTTTTATCAATTTCATAAATGAATGTAAGTGATAATCGAATCTTGAATCAGTTCTCGTGTTCAAGTCAATCAACCTGTCAAAACGAACTAATCCAAAGATATATACAGTTTTAAAAACATACCCCATGTTTCCTAAAGTCGCCGGTAGATGTTGTTTTTTTGGATTATTTTAACAGGAAAAAAGAAAGGATATTTCAGATTGAGGGGAATGACTCCAGTTATAATTGCTTCATGCCCTCTAACCGTCACAATCAAATATGTTGAAAGGGTTACATTTTTGTTTATTGGCATTCTGGAGAAATGATGAACTTTCTTATTTAGTTTACTGACGTTATCATCGAATTCGTTAGAATTGATTTATTGAGAACAACCAGCCTTTGAGGTTGACACAAATTTTGCTTCATGAAAGTAAGGAATCAAATTGACGAACAAAGATTTTTTAACCGCGGCAGATGCAGCAGCACGTCAGGCAGGAGTTGTATTAAATGATTGGCAGAAGCGTTTTTCGGTCACAGAAAAAAGCCGGGCGAACCTTGTAACAGAAGCTGATTTTGCTGCACAAGATGCAATACATTCCTTATTGAAAAAGCAGTTTCCTGACCATGGATTTCTTGGCGAAGAAGGACTGAATGAATCGCTGGAACATTCCGATTATCGGTGGATTATTGACCCCTTGGACGGAACGTCCAACTATGTGCATGGATTCCCTTATTATGCTGTTTCGATAGGTTTGGAATATAAAAACGAATTGATTGTAGGAGTCGTTTTCGACCCTACTCGTGATGAATTGTTCACTGCAATCAAAAGTGAAGGAGCCTATCTCAACGGTTCCTCTATCAAACCTTCACTATATGAACGACTTGATCAGGCAATGGTTATTGGCAGTATCCCCCCAGGTGTCCAGGAAAATGACGAAACTTTGAACAGGTTTCTACGTGTCATTCCGCATGCACAAACCGTTCAAAGAACCGGCTCTGCTGCGTTGAATCTTTGCTACATTGCATCGGGAAGAATTGATGCTTACTGGTCAAGCAGTTTAAAACCCTGGGACATGGCTGCGGGAGTTCTGATCCTGAAAGAAGCAGGTGGTAAAACCACCCGGATGAATGGTCAGCCTTTTGATCTCTACACTCCCGATTTACTTTCTACGAATGGTCATCCAATCCATTCAGAGCTTGAAATACTTCTTTAAGTCTGACAAATTCTCTACGCAGTAATCATCGCTTGCTTTTTCCTTATAAACGGAAAAATCGCCATAGATGAACGTGCTGAACATAATAGTAGACGTATTCTTATCAGAACCTGGTTTTTACTTCTTCCTCATCTCTCACCTAAGGGGTATGATTGGGATAGATTATGTGGCTGAAATTCATCAAAGAACAGTTAAATGCAATCCTTTTGTATTAAGCCGTCTTTTTCTAATCAGCCCTCTTTCTGAATGATCGATACATTCAGTTTAATGAACATTTCCCAAAGGTCACGAATGAGTCAGGCCTTGTTTTTCTTGATAAGAGATTTTTGAAGTGGCCTAATGGATCGGCGTCGATTTTTCAATTCAATATATTCTCAGTTAATTCTGGTCATATTATTAATGACACCAGGATTGACTTGCGGACTTTTTGCGCAGGAGACTAACCAACCTCCAGAAGCATCCAAGCTGGAAGTTGGAACCGAAGAAGAAGATTCTTTAACTGCGGAATCACAAGATCGACCATCACAAGATCGACCAGTGGTCAAAAAACGCAATAATATTTCTCAGCCTTTTATTCAAATCCCCTCAGGGGAAGTAATTCTTATCAATGAGAAATCCAAACTGGATAAAATCCTCAACCTTCTCAATAACAATTCTCAAAATCAAATTCCTTTGTATTCATTTACGATGATTAAAATGGAAGGAAATATTGTTGATGATTTGGCTGAATTGAAGATATCCATTTCCCTGACGATTAATGAATCTGACTCACCGGTCAAAATTCCATTTTATCTCAACGAAAGTTTTCTTATTGACACTCCATCTTATGAGGGAGAAGGAAAACTTCTTCAGGCAGGAGCGTTTGATAAAGAGAATGATGGATATTCCTGGTGGTTACAGGGAAAAGGAAAACATCTTCTGAATTTTTCTATCAGGATGAAACTGATCAGGCAGTTGAACAACAATCGGTTACAACTCTCTATCCCCCCTGCTGCGATCAGCAAATTGATGTTAAACATCCCTGACAATTCTATCCATGTTGATAATATCAAAAACGGACACCTTGAAACGAATGTAAAAGAATCCAAAACAGTTTTAAATGCATCTTTAAATGGTACGACTTTGGATCTCAGTTGGCATTCCATTCCAAAAAATCTTCAGGAAAAATCGAGCATTCAAACTAAAACCAATATCAATCTACATATCACCGAAGATTCTTATCTTATAGATGCATTGCAATCAATTGAAATTCGAAATGGAACCTTAAGTGAAATTGGTATTCAATTGCCCGATCATTTTGAATTGGTTGATATCGATTCACCACTTATTCAATCTCATCATGTCGACAGCAATCGGCGTGTCACAGTAAAATTCTCTAAACCGATCACAGAAAAAGTAGACATTCACTGGAATCTGGAAGCGGACAGAAGTGAAAACTCCCCTGATGAAAAACGGGAATCTGCCATCAGTTTAAATGGATTTAATATAAACCATGCAACCAAACAGACAGGATCCATTGGAATCTATGCTGCTAGAGGGTTTCATGTCTCTCGCAAAAAACCGAGCTTGAATGTGCATCGTATCGACCCATCAACAATTAATTTTTCCCAGGATGTTTTAACTGCGTATTCATTTGAAAGGCAGCCCTTTTCTTTAAATCTATTAACAATAGAACGACAACCTCATTATAGTGTTGAACCTTTTTTCTACTTGAAATTCACTGAAAAAGAGATTGAACTATCAGGATTTTTCCGAATTGAAGTCCCCTCGAACCAAAGTGCTTTGAAAACACTACAATTTCATTGGCCGGATTTCAAAAAAGGAGGATGGATTCTTGAACCGGTACAAAATCCCGGAGTGATTGAAGCAGTTCATCCGTCAACCATTCTCCCGGAACTTCTTGAAAACGGTTCATTCACTGTTAACATCCTGGAAAATGAATCAACCCATTCTCAAATAATTGAGATACCAATACGAGCACAAATTAAGTTATCAAAAGATCAAAAAAACATTGTGATCGGACTTCCGACAGCGGAGGGGACCATTCAACGAGACCCCATTATCATTATTGAAGAAGATCCCAATATTATTGCCAAGTTTTCCCAGAACGGAAACAAGCAATTGAAAACCCTTGGGATCACTGCAATCCGCGATAATATGCCTATTCAATTTAGAAAATTAAATCAGGCTAAATATTACCGCGTTAACCCTGATGAGCTGACATACAAAGTTACCCTTTCCAGGCAACCACTTGAAATTAATTCTAAAGCTTCAATTATTGCAGTACAGAAAGATGATCGAATTTCAGTAAGTCAGGTAATTAATTTTATTATTGCTAATGAAAAAGTTGATCATATTGGATTACTGGTTTCAAATAAATACAACAAGCAGAATACGATCGAAATACTGCTTGATGGCAAAACCGTTAAACCGGTATTCTCCAATTCATCTGAAGGAAATAGCCAGAATATCTCATTAAAACTACCTGGCAAAACATCTGGTAACTTTAACATTCAAATCAACCATGAAATACAAAACAAGGATATTATCAAAAATTCACATCTGGAAATTCCTATTTTCCATCCGCAGGATTCTTTGTTATCTGAAATAACATTTGAATTCCAAGGCAAAAAATATCTTAACCCGGTCATTTCAGACAATCGCTGGAAGAAAGAAAATAAACATATCTGGATTACAAAACAGTCGCCAGAATCGATTCCTTTAACACTTTCAAACTCTCCTGCATCTTTTGATTATTGGATTCAGAAAATCCTGATAAGAAATACAATACAAAATGGGCAATGCTTCTCAAAAGCAGAGTATCGCCTTTCTGGTACAGCTGATGACCTGACAATTTCAATCCCGAACAACCTGACCGTTAATTCAATTTCATGGAATCAATCACCATTAGTAGAAGACAGTAATTATTTTTCTGACAAAACTAAATATGGAAATTTACGAATTACTCCACCTCAATCTTCTGTAAATAATAAAACGAGTAATTTGTTAACCATTAATTATTCTCAAAAGATAGACCAAAATGAATCTTTCACTTCATCTTTAAAATTACTAACTCCGTTATTTCCTAATAGAATTTCGGTTTCCCAAACTATTCAGGAAATCACATTACCACTCAAGCAACACTTATTGACGCATCCAAAAGGATACGGCCCCCTATTCAGCTGGACAAGAAACTGGTTCTTCTGGGATCGCACGCAGATAAAAGCTTTTCATGATTTGAATGGTTGGATATCTTCATCATCTAATTCAGAATTAGTTCCTGGAAACACATATGCATTCCATTGCAATGGTGCACCACAGCCTCTGGAATTTCAATCAATGTCGAGTTCTATTATTGTCTTTTTTGGTGCAGGTTTTGCGTTACTTTCCAGTTTCATTCTTATTAAAATTCCTGCAACTCGAAGCATGTTCAGTTTATTTATATTCGGCTTAATTCTTGCCACCCTTCGGATTTGGTTTGAAAATTCAATCACGTTGTTTATTCAGCCAGCAATTTTAGGTTTGGCATTGGCTTTCCTGGCGACTACCATCGAAAAGAAATTCAAAAAAGAGCCGGTAAAAAATATAGTCACTCTTTCATCTCCAAGCGATTTGTATCTTCCTGCTCTTCCTCAGTCTTCACTAGAACATCATCAATCCATTGGAGCGGGTTCGGAAGACCCTACATCCGTAAAACATTTCACTTCTAATCCGCTTAGTAAATCAGACTCAGGTAACCAGCTATGATTTATACAGGAAGTCAACTTGGCATGAAACTTTTCATGCTCGGGACTATCTTCCTGAGTAGTTTTCTCTGCTGCAATCTCAATCAACTATCTGCAGATAATAACGATAACCAAGCACCTTTAATAAGGAGAATTAAAGTTGATGCAAATACTCCTGAAAACTGGCCTAAACCATTAAGCCAATGGATGGCGGTTGATCATAAAGACTTTGAAAAACTTGTCCAGAATATTAATACTCCCCTACCTGAAAAACAAAATGTCTGGATCCGTAAAATTGAATACTCAGCAGATTTTGTGAATGGAATCATTAAAAATGGTCATTTTAACGCAACAGTTGCCAACCACTCGAAATCTCCAGGGTTACTTTCATTATCTCCAATGAATATCTCAGTTGATGACTTGAAGTGGAATAAAACAAAAGCCATTTTTGGAGTCAACAGGGAAGGTAATGCTATTCTCAAAGTTGATACTCACAATAAGTTATTAACCGGTCAATGGGACATTTCAGCTGTATCACATTCCGGAAAGTCCACATTAGACCTCAACCTGATACCTGCAAATATTTCGATAATAAAAATTAAGCTTCCTTCAAGTGATATTCTTGAATCAGATAATGGAATTGTCAGTAAAATCGTTTTAGATGATAAACAGACAGAATGGATAATCCACCTGGGATCTAATTCAAAATCAAAATTAACCATCCAGAAAGACCAAACCGATAACAAAGAAAAAATGGTCATCCTGGCAGACATTGATAATTCGTACCGGGCAGAGCAGGACAGATTTTATTTTCATTCGCAGATATTCCTTGAATTTACTGGTAAACATCCAAATCAACTGGAATTTGATATCCCTACTGATTTTCAGATTAATTCTGTCCATTGGGGAAATGATTATCAACTTGACTGGAAAACCAAACACCAAAACAAGAAGAATAATCTCATCGTAACTCTTCCCGAAAGCGCGGAAAGAAAAATCCACCCGATACATATCAAAGGAAGTTCGTCCCTTCTTACGGAAACGAACCAAAGCATTTACTCTTTTATTCCTAAACATGCCAACATGAGGAAGAATCGAGTTCATTTAACTATACAGGCACCATTGCAAATTAATAAACTACAGCACAAAGGATTAAGGCAAACAGATATTTCTATTCTCAGGAACAATGATGTAACCTATCGCTTTGAACAAAGTCTTGCTGAGGCAAATCTTGACATTAAAATCAGCCTGCCTACATTTTCTTTTAACAGCCACATCCTGACTCATTTGTCTGTTAGTTTTGAAAAAACGACAGCTATCTCAGAAATATTTCTGACTCCTGTATCTGGAAATTCATTCAACACCACATTTCTTCTTGATCCCAGATGGAAAATATCTTCAGTCACATCGGGAAGTAGCCCCCATATTGTACTGGACTGGTCACTTCAGAAAAATAAAAACCAAGATCAGCAACTTATCATTGACTTAAGAAAACCTTTAACACCTGATTCACCACAATCAGTAATCGTTGAAGTGGAAGAGGTCTCGCATTCAGACCAGAACACATTCTCATTTCCAATATTAAAACCTGTAGAATCTGTAATTGTTGAACAGGTGGTTTCTTTAAAAATCACAGCGCCATCAACTTCTTTTCTGGCGCAGAATTCTTCCTTTAATAAAATTACTCCCGAAGAATTTCCAGAATTTGTTCTCAAATCAATACTCTGGAAAGAAATTGAAGAGAGTGATAATAAATTTATTGACACACTTTACTATTATCATGCAGACAATATTAAAAACAAAGATGTCATTTCAACAACTGATCCCCTCCCCTACTCAGAAGCAACCAGTGATATCGTTTGCCAGATAGATCAGGATCGTATTATTGAAAATTTTTCATTCAGTATCAGGTCCACAGACAAAACGACATTACCTGTTCTTATCTATTTTAATAACACCAGCCCATTGCTGGATTGGTCCATTGAAAATCAAACCGAAGTTCCAATTCAAGCTGAACTTATTCCTCAAAACCAACTGGTTGAATACAATATCCCTCCAGGTGGCGAGTTATGGAAAATATCTTTTCTTTCCCCTGTGCAAGGAACTTTTGTTCTTAAAACCAGCAGAGAGCGAGCTTTTTCACAAGAATCTCCTGACCTTTCACTTGCAACAATATTGAATTCGAAATCATTTACAGGAACCATTTCTGCGGTTAAAGAAACGTTTGACTCTCATGAAATTATTTCTGATGGGGCGATAGAATTATCAACACTTCATGATATTCCTGGTTTGCCTAAAGGTCAGGTAACCAACAATAAACAAATCAAGCAATGGTCCTTTCAATCGCCGGACGATAAAATCACGTTGAGAAGCCGGACATTAGCTTCTCTCAATTCTGTTTCTCAACTCGCCATTCTGGAATTAAACAGTGTCATCCATGAAAGCAATACCAATAAGAATTTCCATACTGCGACATTAAAATTCCCTGAACTATCAAACCAATCCAGCCTGGAGTTCACACTACCAGCAAATGCTCAATTAGTTTCAATACTTCTCAATGATAAAATTATTCGTGAAAATAAAACGGGAGATCTGACATGGAAAATCTCCGGAATTCATTCTAAATCAAACCAGCTCATTCAAATTCGCTATAAAACAGGATCAAGTGACAAAGGAATTGTAACAAATCACAAAATTCCAATTCCAATCTTTGATGGCATCACAATTGAACAATTAGTCTGGAAAGTTTCTGTCTCCGATAAAATAAACATTTACTCCTATTCAAAAGGATTATTTCTTGAATCAGCTCCAAGAACAGTGAGATGGACAGAACGTCTTTTTGGTCCACTTGGACGATCTCGAACAGGCTATATTTTTAACCCTCTTTATCTTGAAGACTGGAAAGCCTTATTTTTCAATACCCGGAATATTTCACAGGATAGAAGTTTGGTTGAACAGCAAGACAACCCTCGCACTCACGCATGGCTGATTCATTCTGCAAAAGGTTTTTCTTATCCCAAAAACCTAAAACTCCAAACATGGAATTATCAATTCATTTCAAATCTTGCGTGGATAGGAATGGGCCTTAGTTTAATTCTGGGAATTCATATCCGCTCAAAAGAATACCGTTTCAGAAGAATATCTGGTTATCTCTGGTACACAATAATATCTGCCATCTCCATTCTTTCTGTCCCCTGGATTGCATTTCCTGCAGGAGGAATGCTTTGCGGATCAATCTTTGCCATTTTGATTCCAAGAAAATATTTAAAATCGAGAGTAAAACCAAGTCCATCTGAAGAAATTCCTATGGGCAGTACCGTAAGTTATCACCAAATTACTGGCTCATTAATTCTACTCATTTCGCTATTTTTACCTGCAACCCTCTCCGCTCAGAAGAATAAAGAAACAATTCTAAGAACTAGTAGTGAAAACTCAAAATCAATTCCGGTCAAAAACCAATCCATAGATGTACTTATTCCTGAGGGGAATAATACTCTCTTTAAATCACCGTTGATTTATTTAAGAAAAGCAGATCTAAACCATTTAAGAAGCTCTCAGCAGCTTGTACCTCCCGACTACCTTATCAAATCGGGTCATTACATATGTTCTGTCAAAAACAACAAGATTGGAATGGTCAATGCAATCTACCAAATAGAGTTATCAAATCATGACAAGACATTGGCAATTGAAATTCCTATAAGCAATGTATCACTTGGCGGAGATCACCCTTGCCAAGTTAATGGAAAAGATTATCCAATCACACTTTCGAAAGATCGAAATAAATACATCATTCTTATTAATGGTTCAGAAATAAATATTAAGAAGAAAAGCACGACTGATAATAAAGGTGATCAAAAGAATCTTTATACAAATATTACTGTTAAACTCTCCATGTTCCCATTACCGGATATTTCTAATAACTCTGATAAGTATGGAATGAAAATCCCAAAATTACCTTCGTCTGTTTTTGAAATCGTTCAACAAAAAAAGCAGCCGGCATATTTCATCGTTACAAACAATAAAAATGTCCGGATATCAAAACTCTCTGAAAAAACGGAAAAAGCAAATATCGCCTGGCTGGATGAAATCAGGCTCATGAACCTGAATGATAGAACTAATTCCCAGATTACTTCCCCATTAAACTATTCAGTTGCTAGCAATATTCAGATTTATCCCACTTTTCTAAAATATGATTATGAAATAGCTTATAAAACAATACCATCCAATGTTAAATCCTTAAGGTGGGCCCTACCCGGAGAGATGCATATCATCAAAATCACAGGAAACTGCGAATTTGACTATTCAATTTCTCATGGCCAGACTGAAAACAATATTTCGATCACTTTAAACGAACCTATTCAGGATAACCCGGAATTTAAAATTGAATGTTCTTTCCCTTATGTATTAGAAAATGAAATCCTTTCAATTCCTGTAAAACCGATACACCATCTTTCTGATAATGGATTAAAAAAGAAGACAAATACTCGTTATGTGGGGATCCGTTCGTATCCCGGAACAGTAATTGAAATGATTAAAACAAATAAAGTAACGGCAACAGAGGTAATTAAATCAGACTTCCCGAATGTCTTTGATAATAATCGTATTAACCCTGCTTCAGAAATGATCTTGTCTATAAATTCATCCACAGAGATCCCTCTAAAAATAACAAGTTCACCTATTTTAAAAAATGCTGATATCAATTATGAATTCACCATCAACTCTAAAGATATTAATTCAACTTATCAGATCAATCTTCAAATCAATGAAAAATCGATCCCTGTTTTCCAGCACAAATTGAAAATTGACCCTCGCCTGAAAATCAATTCGATCTCTGTTGAAGAAGATCAGGCTAACAGGTTATTGAAATGGACAAGAGTTGATGATGATATCACCATTTTTCTCAACAAAAATACGAAAGGAACACAACAGATAACACTTGTTGGCTCCGTCCCTTATGATTCTGGGAAAAGGTTAAAACTTCCTGATATATTATTTAAGAATACAATTGTTAATAAACGTGAAGTTGTTATTTATCAAAACCAGAACTTCCAAAAACATGTGCGAATTGAAACAATTCGTTCTGGTGCTCCCACAGATATTTCAAAGGATAACATTTACCTCCTAAAACCTCTTCTTATTCATGAATCATCATTAAATCCAGATGATAACTTACCGGTAATTCACGTCTTGGATTCGATAACTTTACCCGAAATTGAATCATTTACTCAAATAGATGATTCGGAAGAAGGAATATTTGAAATCACTTCATGGATTCGATTTCATTCAATCGAGCATCCGATTTCCAGGCTTAATTTTCAGATAGACCACATCCTGTCAATGAGTGACCTTTCTTTTCAATGTTCCAATGCTTACTTAAAAAACACAGCAAACAATAATAATCTAATCGATATTTTCATGATCCCTAAAAAGGGGGATTTAAAAGAGCTGATCCTTACAATCAAATACAAAATTAGTTCGTCAAAAGACCAAGACTTTTTTCTGCCGGAATACCATTTTCCAGATTACGAAAACCAAAATCATTTTCTTAAACAACTAAATGATTTATTATTTACAATTAATATTACAAATTCAAAAACGGTTTCATCACTTAATAAATCACCTATTCTCGAATTTGTCGGTGCATTAAATCCAGGCACTAATTTGTATCAATTCAATAATTTTAAAAATATTGTCATTAGAAAGAAAATAAATCCCTTCAAGGAAAACAATAATCAGGTGATACTTTCAGATACCCGAATCTGGATTACACCTAATCAGTCATTACAGGGAAGCATGATACTGATTTTTTATTCTTCAATGAATGAAATATCGCTTGCCTGGCCTGATAATATCGTCATGACTTCACTCACGGTGAACGGATTACAGCAGTCTATTCCAAATATTGTAGCCAACCAAACTAAAATTCCTATTGCACCTTTAAAAACACACCAGACGATATTAATTAACTGGAATTCAAAAACAAAATCTCCTGATCATCTCTTTCATTTACAAAACCAGAAATTCCCAGAGCCAATTGGAATGGATGTTCACAAAAATCTGATTACTTTAATTCCAACAAAAAAAACAAGCATAATTCCATCTACTGGAATCATCCATTCGACTCGAGGTTCGCACATTATTTCCTGGATAGAATCAATCCTGAAAACTTATCAAGTTGCCTTCAGTAGTTCTGTTTTTCCAATGGATAACTGGACAGAATTTGTTCGCCAAGTTGATAATTTAAATCATTCTATTTTAAACCATAATAAATTTTCCACAGTTACTCAAATAGATAATCATTCAAGACTAAAGCTTAAATCTCTGACACAACAAATAATGATACTTAACGATAAAGTAAAAAGCAGGAACCTTGAAGAATCCCCAGTAGTTATAGCATCGCCTTATATTCCCGGATTTGAATGGACTACAGAGTTACCTTCCAATGCAGTATTTGGGAAACGTTCTGTTGATTCGAATTCTGGCCAGATTCAATTCTGGTGCATATCAAGAAATATGATCAATGCAATCTTAGCATTTCTCTTTTGTGGTATTTGCCTCTTCTTCAGCAAGCAGGTTTTTGCATTCCGTATTGGTGATAAACTGGAGAACCGGTCAGGCTATTGCTGGACTCTTGCAGGTCTGTTTTTCTGGTTTTGTTTGCGTTTCAGTTTCTTGGGACTTTGTCTGACACTCATTGGTATTTTTATTATCATTCAACAAGAAATTGGAATTCGGAATAATAAAACAGAAGAAGCAATGATTCTATAAACTTGAATTATATTATAATACAGTTTTTTTAGAAACAAAACTGCCACACTAATACAGATACCCCCACTGCAAAACAATACCCGGAAAACCAGTGCAATTTTTTTTGATTCACTATCTTAAATAACAATTTTAAAGATATTATTCCGACTACGCAGGCAACAATCCCACCTGTTAGTAAAACAGGTAACGGGTTCTGGGTTCCCTGAGAACTAAATACATCTTTCAATTCAAGAATAGCTGCACCAGAGATCGCAGGAATTGCAATCAAAAAGGAAAACGTTGCAGCCACTTCCCTCTTCATGCCGGAAACAAGCCCTGCTGAGATCGTACTTCCGGAACGAGATATCCCCGGAATGATTGCAAAAGATTGAATCACACCCGTAAACAACGCTTGTTTCAAAGAAATTGATTCCAGTTCCGTTACCCCCTCTTTTTGTTTTTGTCCATAAAACAGCAACAATGAGGTGACTAATAAACTAAAACCAACAACAACGGGATTCCCAAAGAATTCCTCAACCAGATCTTTTAACGGAGACACGGCAATAAATACGAGGGGAACAGTAGCAAGAATGACTGCAATAATCAGTTTTCTGCTTTTCAACATGATCAATATTTCACGTCGGCAAACCCATAAAATGGAAATAAGTGTTCCCAAATGCAATACAACATTCATTTCAAGGTTTCGTTCAGCGTCATATTCTCGACCAGTCATCGTCTCAATAATTTCTGACGCAATAACCAAATGACCGGAAGAACTGATTGGAAGAAATTCTGCGATTCCCTGCAAGATACCCAATAAAATGGCTTCGACATACTCCGATGCGAACATCCTGACCTTTTTCCCCTGAAGAATAAATCAATAGTTAATATTTTGTAATCAATAATTTGACAATATGTACTTTATGAAGTTAAAAAAAACAATCCCGAAATAGAATTTCTATAAACGGTCCAACGTATCAAACCATACTTCATATTTTTTTAACATTTCAGAAGAAGGATATTCCCCCTCTTTTGAATCATAAGTATCAAAACGTATTGGATATTTTGACGCTTTAAAAAATTGAAACGTTTTCTTCAAGGGTGATTGATTTCCAGTTGGTTTTTGACCGGACAAATAAAACTGCAGGCGATTCTCATCATTATTTTCACCAACAGGTTTCTTCAAAGGAGCATTTGTAAATAATCCTCCATGAAATAAATCACGATTTTTAAAGAGAGTATAATATGCAAACGGAGCTGAATCATCAAAACAATGAATGACAACTCGATTCAGATCAATATTGTATTTTTTGAGAAAATCTCTAGTCACTTCCTCAACAAATTTGTCTTCAGAAGCAGACCATCCTTTTTTATTGGCCATCAATGGTGAAAGAATAATCAAACCTCGTCGATCACAAATCCCTTTCCAGTCTTCCAGAATGGATGATTCCATTGTTAAATCAGATGGATGAAGCCAGACCATTAACCCATACGAATATTCAGGATTATAATCTTCCGGCACATATGCCCAACAACGATGTGCATGCTCTTTTACATCAAACCGAAAATGTCCCATCTTTTTCTTTTCTGAATTTTCATTATTATTTTCCTCTCCTTCATTCTCACCAATCTGATTTTCTTCTTCCTCTGCAGGAGGAATAATCAATGGAGATATCTGGTTCGGCAACTCAGTAGAAATTGAAGAAAGAACAATTTCTACTTCTTCAATTTTAGAATTTCGTTCAAAAGTCAATTTCACATTTTTCCCTGCTGGCATCCTGGTAATTAATTCAAGAAGATCACTACTTTCTTCAAATTCAATCTCCTCAAGTTTCAGGATTCGATCTCCCGGTTTAAGACCTGCTTTTTCTGCAGGACTCTCAGCAAATATATATCGAATTCCAACACCTGTTTTTTCTTCTGGATAATTTGATTCTCTTGCCGGTAAGATTCCCAGAAATCCTCCTTCAAAAGGTACCAATTTTTTCACCAGGGTCATACTAACTTTCTTCGTTTCCTTTTTATCTCCTCGTTCCACAACAAGACTGATCTGTTCACCCGCATAATAATTCTCAAGCTGTCGAGTTGCCTCTCCAACCCGGTGAACCGGTTGCCCATCAATTTCGAGAATCCGATCTCCTGCTTTTAAACCGCTTTTCTTTGCAGGTGAATTCCCTCTCACAGTCGCAATATTTGCAGGTGACCCAAGTGCCGCTTTTTTCTGAAACTGTATCCCGAGATATCCTCGGTAAAGATCAGTCTCCTTTTGAAGTTTTTCTACGGAGGCAGAGACATCATGAAATGGAATAGCAAATCCAATCCCGGAGTCATACCATTCAACACCTGCTGTTTCATCAGAAGAATCAGTCGCCAGTGGAACTAGAATTCCTAGTACTTCTCCTTTAATGTTAAGTAAAGCTCCGCCATAATTTACCGGAGATATTTTTGCGTCTGTCTGGATTGCTTTACCAGATATTCGATTGACGGCACTAATGATCCCTACAGAAATATTCGGAAAATCAGACTGGTAAGATTTACCAACACTTATTGCCCATTGCCCGACTTCGTAAGATATTTTTTCAGACTGTTTGATAACAGGTAATTTATCAGCTTCAATTTTTAATAACGTTAACATTTTGAGATAGTCAGTCCCAACACGTTTTGCAGGAAAACGTCTTCCATCAAAAAGTTCAATCAAAATTGCAGAAGGTTTTGAAATAAAATTAAACGCACTCGAAACGATATAGCCATCTTCTGACATAATCACACCAGTTGTTGATGCATTTCCAGTGATAATTTTACCAACGCGATCACGACCTCCAATCACCTGAATTCTGACGACGGATGAGCTTATTTTTGCAGCAGCCTGACGAAAAGCAACTTCTTCTGCTCGTTCAAGATCTTCTTCTCCTAAAGATGTAACCGGACCATTCAACAATGATATCATTATGAAGATCAGCAGAACGTCAAAACGAAAATATTTCATAATATACATCGGCCTAAATAATATTAAATCGACTGCTCGAATTATTTTTTGGAAACAGGTATTGAAATTGTAACAAGTTTGTTTTCACGACGGACAACCAGATCAATACGATCCCCTGGTTTAATTTTATTAAATTCCCTAAGAAGATTCCTGTTTGATTGCACAAGTTCATCATTCACAAATACAATCAAGTCATTTTTTTTCAACCCTGCTTTTTCTGCTGAAGATCCTGAAACCACTTTATCGATATATGATGGCGTTTTATAAACGATGTTCGGAATCATCACGATTCCAAAATCAATCGGTTTAAACTGATTGGGGTTATCTTTTTCATCTGTGGAACTGTATTTATAAGTTCCATCAATCATTTGTTGAATCGGTTTCTGTAACACTTGTAAGGGAATTGCATAATTTACCCAGGTGTTCGTCCTGGTATTTCTCAGTTGCTTTCCAATAACTCCCAGCAATTTTCCATCATAAGTCGTAATCAGACCTCCACCTGCCCCGGAATTATTAGTAACAGCATCAACAATATAGACCGTTCCTTCATAAGGAACCTGGTT
>JAJRVU010000544.1 GCA_024277145.1 Planctomycetota bacterium | reverse complement strand
ATCAAACAAAGGATTTTCTGTTCGATTCAGGTATTTCACAAATTCAATCAAACCCTCTTCATAACAGAATTCATCCGATTGTTCGGTTCGTTCGTCTTTAACGTTTATGTGAATTCCGGGTGTTAGAAACGCAAGTTCCTGGAATCGTTTGCGAAGGGTATCGTAAGTGAATTTTGTATCCGGGAAGATTTCATGGTCTGGTTTAAAAGTAATTTTTGTTCCGGTTTTGTCTGATTTCCCCAGCTTTTGAAGAGGGTTATTCATGATTCCTCTTGCAAAATCCATCGTCCAGACATGACCTTCTCTGCGTATTTCCGCTTCCAACCATTCGCTCAGTGCATTAACTGCAGTGATACCAACCCCGTGAAGTCCCCCTGTTCCGGTTTTGTATCCACTGTCGCGGTCAAACTTTCCACCTGCATGAATTTCAGTCAGGACCACTTCCAAAGCAGAACGATTTTCCATCTCTTCCATTTCGCCAACGGGAATTCCTCGTCCGTCATCGCTGATGGTTACAGAACCGTCTGCATTAATTTTGATTTTTACAATGGAAGCATGTTTATTAACCGCTTCATCAATGCTGTTATCTACAACTTCAAAAACCAGATGATGCAGCCCGCGCCCTGTTGTATCGCCAATGTACATTGCAGGGCGGGTTCGGATTCCTTCAACACCTTCGAGTGCACGAATCTGGCTGGAATCGTATTCACTTTTATTATCTTCTGAGCTTTTTTCACTCTCTGATGACATCCTGTAAACTTCTCCAATAAATGCTATCGACCGGTCCCAATGCCCATTAAAAGGCTCTGTTTTCATACTGCTTATTTGATCAGAATTTGACGCTTTTCCGGGGTACAAAAGCGAACCGTGATTGTACCAGATTTCCTGCAAATAAAGAAGAGGATACAGCAGATATTCAGCAAGTAAAATACCCTGTTTTTCACTGTTATTCTGGCCTAAATACCGGGTTTTAGAAGCACCTGTCATTCTGAAAACAGAAGTCACTTGAGAATTGGCTATTGTGAGCGGTGATTTGTTCGCAACAGGAATTTGATATCGCGAATTTTGAGCTCTGAATGCTCTTTTTTGAGAGTGCTGAGAATGTTGTTTTTATGAAATGAAGCAAGCTCGCTCAATGCTGGTGTATTGGAGACCCCAATTTGAAGAACACCCCTTTTGAGTCCAATGACGCGTGTTTGAGAGACGAAATTCTCTCCGGCCACCGCTTTCCAGGCAGAGCGAAGTTCTGCATTCCCCTGAATCCTGGCAATTCCACGAAGGGAAATTAATTCTGACATTGCTTCAGAAATCGGTCGGGGACCTTTTTCCTTCATCATGTTAACGATCTCTTGAAAGAGGCATCACAACGTAAGTGTAAGAATCATCTTTTTTCAGGACTGCAGCACTTTCACCATCTGTTAATTACACCTGGATGGAAGATTCGGCTTCCAGAATTTTAAGGAAGTCACCCACAAAACGAGGATCAAAAGTGATCGTAATTTCATCACCTTCATAACTGATTGGAATTTCAATTTTAGATCGACCGACATCAGCAGCTTCACTGGTCATGCAGAGATTTCCATTGGAAAACTTGAAATCAACTCCTCTGCTTTCTTCATTCGTAACAATCTGAGCCTGACGAACTGCAGCGTAAAATGGGCCAACCACCATATCAATTGTGGTACTGGGTGAAGCAGGAATCACATCCTGATAGTTTGGGAATCGCCCTTCAATTATTCGACTATAAATCGTTGCTGGTCCACTCTTTACAAGAATGTCATTATCCTGAATTGAAATATAGACTTCATCATCTTCATCAATAATACTTTTATCAATCAATGACATTGCTTTGGCAGGAATGACAGGTCGACAATTGGAAGAATCATGTTCTCCTTCAAGTCGGCATGATGTTTTCGCCACTGCAAGTCGACGACTATCTGTTGCTGCCAACGTCACACTATCTTCAGAAAGTTCCACCAGAATGCCTCCCAACGCATATCGGGTGCTTTCCACGTCCGTTGCAAAGATGGTTCGGCGGATTACTTCTCGCATTGCAGAAGCGGGAATTGCGTAGAAATTGTCGTTCAAAAATGAACTGACAGGAGGAAATTCATCGGGCTCTTCCGCTGATAGACGAAACTCACTTTGACCGGAACGAATCCAGAGTCCGTTTTCATCCAGTTCCAGATCAACGCTATCTTCTGTCAATTCTCTCAGAATCGAAATCACACGGGCAGCGGGAAGAAGAATCTCTCCGGAATCGCTACTTTCCACTCCTTGAATTTCATATCGAATTCCAACTTCCTGATCTGTTCCAATGAGGGTTGCAGTTCCTCCATCCAGTTCAAGCTTGATATTCTTCAATATCTCCCGGGGGGTTCGACTTGGAACAACAGCATTGACCACCTGAAATGCAGCCATTAAGGAAGTTCGGTGACAATGCAATTTCATAATTTTTTCTCCGCTCCGGTTTTGTATATCTATTCAGTTCTGAATGAATTCCAGCTGTTGGATGATCCATGTGATGCCGTACTCAGATTACCGACTGAAGAAACGATCTTCCAGCCTGTCAGCCCGGATTCTTGGAGATTTCTTTTTTGAGAATGAGAGACCGTTTCCCACATTTTAAGAAGCTCAATGAGGGGTCTTTATAATAAAGAATTTAAAAATAGTATTAGTAGTAACAGGAACAGATATTATCGATGAAAACCCTGTTTTGATAGTTATAACATGTTGATATAAAATAGCTTGTGGAAAAGCAACCCGTGGTAATTAGTGATGATAAGTTATTGATATTCTGTTAAGGAAATGTTCTGAGTTCGTTGAAAATTCGGGAGTTATCAACATGGACAAGTTTTGAAATCAGTTATCCACATTTTTATCCGAGTGGAATCAACCCTTTTTCAACAGGTTGTTCGCTATTTATAAGTGTGAAATGTTTGTTTATTAATTACAAATCAATGACTTATCGATGCAAAACTCCCAGTGAATTTCTGATCTGTTTCAGGTGGTGTTTCATTGTGATGTTATCCGTTTCCATTTTGTGAATTTTTCTGCAGGCATGGGTGACCGTGCTGTGGTTCTTTCGATGAAAGTAAGCCGCAATTTTTTGAAGGGATTCCTCCCTCAATTCTCTCATGAGGAACATGGCACATTGCCGGGCGAAAACATGACCTTGCAGACGAGACGTGCTCCGAATATTTTTTATGGAAACTTGAAATTGTTTTGAAACGGATCGGGTGATTTGAGTCAACGTTGGTGAAGGCGTTGAAATATCTCCTGCAAGAAATAATTTGATGAACTCCATATTGATATTTTTCTTATTCATTTGGGCAGTTGCTTCAAGTTGAATGAGAGTCGCTTCGAGTTCGCGAGGTGAGGCAGAAACAGAGGTTGCAATAAGTTTGATTGCATCATTCGGAAGCGGGATTTGCATGAAGGAAGCCATTTGATGGAGAAGTTTTTCTCTGCTTTTTTTCCCGGGGAGTTCCATTTCAAGGCAGATTCCGCCGTGACATCGATTAGTCAGACGAGTGGAAACCGATTCCAGTTCCCCCGGCATTTTTGTGCAGGTCAGAATACATTTTCCACCATTTTTTAAAACGTGATCAATGGTGGAGACCAACTGTTTTTGCGTTTCTTTTCGTCCCTGAATAGCAGTCAGATCTTCCAGGATGAGAAGCTGGCAATTTTCAAACTGCTTCTGAAATTTCTCAGGAGTTTTATTCTGTGAAGCTTCTGCATACCGGGCTGCATATTCACTGACAAGAAGGTTTTGATAATTCATATTCTCATTTTCCCGGAGGAACTCTTTTAAACAATGCTTAACAAGATGTGTTTTGCCTGTTCCCGATGGACTGGTGAGGTACAGCAGGCATTGGGAAGTGCTTTGCCCCGCAGCTTGAAGCTGTTTAATTCCTTCAAACGCAAGCTGGTTTTCCGGGAGAATCATGAACGGACCTGAACTTCGACCGGGATGGATTCCTTTCATGTCGAGTTTTTGAGTCATTATCTTCTCCCGGTCAGTAAAAGATGAGTCTATGAAAAATGATAAAACTATGAAAAAAAGATGAAACAATGAATTCAGGTTTTCAATTCATCCATCTTGTCTTCAAAGACATCAGATTTCACAGGCTTTCCAAATGATTATACCCATAGAAGCAATTTGATGCGAATATTCCATTTAAGTGTTTTCAGATGACCCAGACAATGTCTAGAAATGATGTAGAACGTGGCGCACTGTATAGGGAGTCGGGAAAACTCTTAATCCTTCTATCTCATTTATAGAAACTCACTAGTGTTTCGTCAAATTTAAAGATTGGGGTTGGTAAAGTGCATAAAGCACGACAACGGAGTGCGTTAGAGTTCTTACGCCCCCACCCCCTTATTCACAACAGGGCTCAGCCTTGACAAGGCACTAGTTCAGGCCTGTTTTCTTAATGACTCGACGATTTTAGAGATAATTTGAGCAGCTTCGATGATTTCTTCCATTGTATTGTCAATTCCAATCGAAAACCGGATAGATGAGAGGACAATTTTATCAGGATGCCCCATTGCAGTCAGAACAGGAGTCGGTTCTGAAGAGCCGGAAGCACATGTACTTCCCTGAGAACAGGCAATTCCTTCCAGATCTGCTGCCACCAGAAACGCTTCTCCATCAATTCCTGGAAAGGCGATATTCAACGTGTTTGGTAATCTGGGGACATTTTTTCCATGAATCACAACAGGAGAACAAAGCTCAGATAAACTGGTTTCCAAATGGTTTCGTAGTGATTCCATTTTCTCCGCTCTGTTTTGCATATTCTGAACACAAAGTTCCATCGCTTTAGCCATCCCTGCAGCCAGAGGAGCCATTTCGGTTCCGGGTCTCATCCCGGATTCCTGATGTCCGCCAAAAAGAATCGGATTGAGTTTAAGGTTTTTACTGATAATTAAGGCCCCAATTCCCCTCGGACCGTGAAATTTATGAGCCGCCAGGCTGAGGGATGTTGCTTTTGTCTGACCGAAATGTATCGGAATTTTACCGACTGCCTGTACTGCATCAAGATGAAACGGGATTCCGTGGGTTGCACAAATATCCGCAATTCCAGCAAGGTCCTGAATGACTCCTGTTTCATTATGAGCATAAAGAAGGTCCACCAGCCCGACCTGTTCCCAATTAATATTCTGCAGTTGGGAAGGCTTGATCAGTCCGTCTGGATCAAGTTCCAGTGAACTCAGTTTCCAGCCTTTTTTTGCCAATTCGTAGCACGAATCTAATGAAGAAGGGTGATCTCCCGGCAGGTTGAGCAAAGTTTTACCGGCTGAAGATGGTAGCCCGAGAAGAGCAAGATTGTTCGCTTCTGTCCCTCCACTGGTGAAGGTGATCTCTTCCGGGTTTGCTCCCAGAAGGTCAGCAATTTGTTCTCGAGAGCTTTCCAGAACCTTCCGGGCGTTTCTTCCTAAGCCATGCCTGCTACCGGGGTTAGCGTAGTTTTCCCTCATGTGGAAAGCGATGGTTTCAATCACTTCTTCAGCAGGTCGGGTTGTTGCATTGTGGTCCAGATCAATCATTCTTTCATTTTATTCTTATCAGGAGATCAGAAGCGAGTCCCCTCAACAAAAAACCATCAATCAATTCAAAAATGAGAAAAGGACCAATTTGTGAGGAAGATCACGGAATGACGGATCTCGATTGGTTAATATCTGGCTTCAGATGACACAGGATCAAACAAATTTTGTTTGTAAAAGGAGTGACAATGAGTTGCTCCTTTTTTCGATGTCGGTCTGAGAAGGAAAAAACATCAAATGAATGATGTATTGAATGGAATCAAATTGATGCATCCTGAACCGTTCAGCAGGAATGTCTGGTCTCTCCTCCATCCTGAACCTTATGTTTTCTGTTGAACGGTTTTTTTTAATCAAAACGCGTCCTTCACGGCCTCAAAAAAGCGTAGAACGCCTGAGAGCGAGTTTCCTTTAATTATAGCATGAATTTCCTTGTGATAGAGGCTCATAGTTATTGGAGAACGCTTCAGTTAAGTGCAACATGCACTAGGAGTAAGTAATGAAAAAATTTGTTTTTGTACTGTTTGTCATTCCTTCACTTGTCTTTGCAGGTGATCAGATTATTAATGATAAAGATGCTGATCCTCAATTTGATCTGGTGAATTATCAATCGGGATCACGTAGCTCTTCAGGGGCGCGCAGTTCCTCCGGTTCACGAAGTTCTTCCGGAAACAAAACCTACGGAAATCCTCAACCTGCACCAAAAGAAACATTTGAATCGAAGTTCTGGAATTATCTGCTTTCAGGAAAACCTGCTTACCGAAACTGGGCACCTTTTCCGGGTCAACCTGCAGGCATGTATGAAGGACAAAGCCCTCACGGTGCTTACCTGAAAATGTATGTTAATCGAGTTGCTGCAGGCAATCCTGAAAATCCCCCATCAGGATCTATTATCATCAAAGAGAACTATGGCAAAGATAAAAAAACCTTGATGGCTGTCACCGTAATGTATCGCAAAACAGGCTACGATCCAGATCATCATGATTGGTATTGGGTCAAGTATCAGGCAAATGGTCTGGTTGCAAGAACTCCTCCTGAAAAAGGAAGCAAACCGATTTCCGGACGATTCAAATCCTGTATTGATTGTCATGCAGACGCTGAGGGAGGCGATTATCTCTTTGCGAATGATAAAAAATAAGATCGCGGGCCAGGAGTCTATGTGGCCGTAGGCAGAGCACCACGGGTTTACCCGTGGGTGAATGAACCCGACGGTGGTATACTTTGTGAATGGAATATATCAAATCAGGTCACTCAGTATACTATTTAAAGTATCATAT